>JARIGN010000002.1 GCA_029288835.1 Candidatus Kaiserbacteria bacterium | reverse complement strand
GGGTCCATTCGTTAGCTCTCGCAGAGAAAGCACCTTATTCTTATTAGATGAACCTTTGCTTCGTCGCTCCCTCATTTTTTCTATACCTTCTATTGGTTCAACTGCCCGAATCAGCACCGCGCCCGTTCCGCCTTTGTTCGTCGTGACGTTCGCACAAAAATGCATGCCATAGGTGAAATAGACATACCACATGCCGTAGGTGTCGCGGAGCATTGCGCTGCGTGGGGTAATGCGGAAGGCATGGGAGGCTGCGTCGGTGGTGTATGCTTCCGTCTCGACGATGATGCCGGCGCATTCGCCATGCTTCACTATTTTTCCTAAAAGCTTTGGCGCAAGCTCAACCGCATCTCCCGCGAACCATTCCTTTGCAAGTATTTTTCCTGCCTTCGCCATGCCGGTAGCATAGCGTATTGCGGCGTATCCTAAAATGGTAAACTGCACAACAACGAAAAGTATGAATTTCTTTGCGGTACATAAAAAATACCTCTATCCAGCGTTCGTCGTAGTGATACTTCTTTCTTCCGCGCTGCTTTTGTTGTATCACCTCGGCCGTGAACCCTTTCAGGATTATGACGAAGCCACCTATGCCCAGGTAACCAACGAATCCCTCGCGCACGAAAACTATCTCTCCTTAACCTATTTAGGATCGCCCTTTTGGCGCAAGCCGCCCCTTTTGATTTGGATAAATGATGTGGATACGAAAGTATTCGCACCGCTAACCGGTAGCGAATTTGCCATGCGGCTTTCAAGCGTGAGTGCTGCAGTTCTTACCATCCTCGTTGTGATGCTCATATGCTTTGAGGCAGTAGGTAGCGGGGCAGCACTTCTGGCCGGTGGCATTCTCGCCACCACCACGGCATTCATGGAACCGGGGCGCCAGGTGCGTTTCGATATTTTGGTGTCTCTTTTTATCACGGCAACATTTTATGCGTTTTTGCGTACGCAGCCTTCCGCAGAAAAACAAAAAGAAAATGGAAAAGAAGAGCGAAAAGAAAAAACGGGAGCGTGGAAGAAAAATAGAGCGGTGTGGTATGTGGCGGCTGGAATATTTTTTGGCCTCGCTGTTCTTTCAAAAAATGTCATAGCAGGCTTTGCCATAGTGGCGGTGGGGAGCTATGCACTTGCCAGTAGGAATTTCCGTTTCTTTCGAGATAAATTTTTTTGGCTTGGTGCTTTAGCAGCGCTCGTCGTGATGGTGCCATGGCATTTCTATGAAACTATTCGCTTCGGCGAAGCCTTTTGGGATAGCTACCTCGGTATGGAAGTGCTTGCGCGCGTTTCAAATAATATCTTTGGCCAAGGAGTCGGCCCGAGTAATACCGACTACCTCACCTATTTCTTAAACTATGCCGCACCGTGGGCGGAGCTATTCTTTTTTGGTTTGCTTGCGCTAGGACTGCTTTGGAAAAAGATGCCGCGCCTCTCGCGAGACGTGTGCCTCGCCTCACTTTTTACCGTCCTCACCATTATGGGAATCATGCTGAATTCCCAAACAAAGGCGCTTAGCTATCTCATTCCGCTCTATCCGTTTCTCGCCGTCTTTCTTGCGCTCGTAGGTGCAGAAGTATGGAAACTTTTCGAGAAATATCCTGAGGAGCGCCGAGCAGTCCTTGCTATCGTGGTAGTTACGTTCGCCGTATGCGCGTATGCGACTACACAAAATGTGCTGCACATCAGCCCTTATTATCACTGGCAAGACGAGTACACCTTTGAAGAGCAGTACATTGGGCAAATGATAAAAGCATCGGGACCAAACCCGCTCGTGTATACCTATAATGACAGTGACCTGGGTACCATTCTCTACTACAGCGCGCTTTCCTCAACGCCAAACCGGTACATTTATCTTTTAAGCACCTCAAGCGAGCCGACCCTCGGCGCAATGGTCATCACGACCACTCCACAAAACACTCTTGCTTCCGCGCTTCCCGAATTCTCCTTTACGCCTCTGTACCAGGGAGAGGATGTTTCGCTTTTCGGAGTTTCGCCTCGAACCTCAAATTCCTTCCATAAATAAAGAGCGACGCGACTTGTGCGGTACTAAAGACGATGTCGCGTATGTGAATAGAATAAATGAGGATGATGATGGAGCCCGCGATAGAGAGATACCAAAAGGAAAGCGGCACTACGACGCGCTCGTTTTTTTCGCTCACGATCCACTGCACGATGAAGCGCAAAAAGAATACGAACTGCCCGAAGAAGCCGATGATGACCCAAGGGTTGAGGAGTGTAGCGAGAAGCAAATGAAGGGAATCGGGCGTCATTACGATATGCGTTGCAAACGTTTGTCGTTTAATTTCGCTTAGTATACCATTCGAGACATGAGCAAGATTTCGGCGACCTCTCCACGCACCACAGAGCCTGAGCTTTCCGTCGTCATTCCTATTTATAACGAAGACGGCAATATCGCGCCGCTGCATGCAGAGCTCGTGCAGGTGCTCAACGCGCTTGAGCGACCGTATGAAATTATCTATGTGAATGATGGAAGCTCGGATGACTCGCTTCAGCAGATACAGAAGATTGCTGCACAGGATGATTTGGTCCGGGTGCTTTCGCTGACGCGCCGCTATGGGCAGTCCACTGCGCTTGACGCAGGATTTTCTGCGGCGCGTGGTGAGCTTGTGGTTTCGCTCGACGGAGACGGGCAAAATGACCCGCAGGATATTCCGAAGCTTTTGCGCGAGCTCGAGGAAAATGATTTAGATGTCGTGGCAGGATGGAGGACCGAGCGTAACGATCGAAAAGGTATTCGGATAATTTCACGCGCAGCCCGCAGCCTGCGAAAACTTTTTATTAATGACCACATCCACGACTCAGGCTGCATGCTGCGCGTGTATCGTCGCGAAGCGCTTGAGCAGCTTGAGCTGCATGGTGAGATGCATCGCTATATTCTCGCGCTCTTGCGGTGGAAAGGATTTCGCATCGGCGAGCTTCCGGTCAATGACCGTCCGCGCAAAAACGGAACGAGCAAATATGGCTATGGGAAAGCGCTGCGCGGTTTCATCGACCTTATCTATATATGGTTTTTGTATAAATATGCAGACCGGCCGTTTCATTTCTATGGATACCTTGGGCTGCTCTCCTTTGCTCTCGCGATTGCCTCTTTTATCATCACCGCATACCAAAAGCTCGCCCTCGGCGTGCATGTAAACCACAACGGCTGGTTCTTCCTCACCTTTTTCTTTTTACTCATGGCAATCATGCTGTTCAGCTTCGGCATAATCATCGACTTACTCCTGCGCATTTTCTATAACACGTCGGGGAAGGAGAGGAGGTATGGGGTGCGGGAGGTAATATAGTCGCTATTAAAGAGATTCCTCTGTACTCTGTTCTTTATGCTTAACGCCACTTATCTTTTCTTTACTTGATAGAATTAGTTCATGATCAAAGACTTACCCCTAAAAAGAACTATCTTAATTATTTTAAATATATTTTTGATCCTCTCCTTTCCTTTGATCTTTATTTTATTCGTTATTAATGCTGATGGTATTGATGTGGGCGTATACGGGGCATTAAATTCTAATCTCTATACCTTAATGAATGTAGGGTATTTCGTCGGATCTATCACATGTATAGTATGGTCAGAATATCGGAAGTCAGTACTTTGGGCTTGTATGCCTTTTCTTTGGATTCTATTTGGGCTTTTGGTATCAATCGTAATGGACACGCTAACTCCCTTTCTAGGCTATTCTGGGAATTATTTGTTGTCTTCTCTCATTTTATCTATGGCGGATTTAGTGTTGCTTTCTGGTCCGCTCTGGTATGCATACCAAACGTTTAGACCAAAACTGAAAAAGCAGGAAGTCTATTAAATTACAAAAGCCGCCATAAGGCGGCTCTGTAAATATCAATAGTGTGGTGTCGCAATAGGAATTGCGACATCCTACAAAAATATAGTCGCTACGCTTCTTATTTTTGTGGAGGTGGGGGGTTTGATCCCCCGTCCGAATCCGGCTTTGAGAGCGAGTCTACGACGCGTAGTCTCTATTTAAGATTCAGTAGGGCGATGAAAACAGAAACCAAACTCGCCCTACCTACACCCGAATTTTTAGGAGGCGTGCGCGGGTACGCGCGCCGTCCGATCCTCTAGAGAATTCCGCCCATACCACCAGCTAAAGGATCCTGGAGGTATGAACGTCGCAGAGCGAAGCGAGCAAAAGCTCAAGCCTCGTTAGGCGAGCACAAAGTCGAAGTCCGCCATCGTAAACGGTGAGCGAACGCTCTTTGCGCTTGCAACAGAAGTGTTTGCAAGTATCGTTGCTTGTAAGATTTAGGTGTTCAACAAGCTTGCACCGCGTCGCACGTCTCTCAAAGAGCAGACCGTCAAAACCGGTCACCCCCGGGCTTGATCCATCTCATTCGTTTGTGTGAGATAGGTCGAATCCGTGAATGATCGATTAGTTGAAGCGGGGAAGCAGCGCAGATAAACTACATGAGTCTGTAAGACTTGGCCAAGCGGCCCGGAGCGCACACTCATGTAGTTTATATGTGCTGCGGTCGTGTTCGTACTGCTCGAGCGATCTCTCGCTCCGCGTCACGCTTCTTCAAGTCTTCGCGTTTATCTGCTTTGCCTTTCCCACGCACGATGGCAATACGCAGCTTCAGGTACCGTCCTGCATTATACACTTCAATTGGCACTATTGTCAAGCCTTTGCGTGATTCTGCGGCTTCAATTTCCGCGAGTTCTTTTTTATTGAGAAGCAATTTTCGCGGCTGCTCCGGATCATAAGCTTTAGTGCTCGTGCTGCGTGTGCCGGAAAGGTTGAGAGGCTGGTATGGCGGGATTGTGGCACCCACTAAATAGGCCTCGCCGCCGCGCACCAAGATGCGCGAGCCATCCAGGCTGCCCAGTTTTGCACGAAGCGACTTCGTTTCGCTGCCGGAAAGCACCATCCCAGCCTGGAAGGTTTCAAGGACGGCAAAGCGCAGGTGTACTCTTTTATTTTCTAATAGGGTAGCCATAGTAGTGACGCGTCGGCGCTTTCTTTCTTACTCTTCATTAACCCTTAACCTCATTATTTTCATACTGATAACTCTTATTGTATACTGCAACGCACATGGCTCCTACTCAAAGAAATCCTAAAAATCTGTTAAAGAAAGGGGGCAACCGAAACGGCAACCAGACATCGGGCGGCAAGGGCTCGGCCGGAAAGCCAGGAGGGAAGGGCGGCGGTTTCCTCTCGGGCGGCGGAGGCTTCACCAGTAACTTCATCACCATCGTCATTATCTTTTTGCTTTTGATGAGCGCGTACACGCTCGTGGCAACTGACGTAAAAGCGAAGCCGGTCATTCCGCTTTCGCAGCTCGCGAATGACATTAAGAGCGGCCAGGTGTCTTCAGTGAAGATAACCGACAGTGACCTCATCGTCACCTACACGAATGGCACGCAAAAGACCTCGATGAAGGACCCGAACACGAGCCTTCCGGAGCAGCTCGTGCCGTATGGCGTGACTCCTGTGCAGCTCTCTGCGGTGAACATGACAATCGCGACGAACACCGGCTTTTCGTATTGGTTCTTTACCCTCGCGCCGATTCTGATTCCTGCCTTGCTTCTTGCGGTACTCTTTTGGTTCCTGGCGCGGCAAGTGCGTGGTGCCGGCATGCAAGCCTTCACCTTTGGGCAATCAAAGGCACGCATGATTGATCCTGCGGACACGAACTCTCGCGTGACGTTTGCGGATGTGGCGGGTGCGAAGGAAGCGAAAGAGGAGCTGGTGGAGATTGTGGACTTCTTGAAAAATCCGAAGAAGTTCCTGGATATTGGCGCGCGCATTCCAAAGGGTATTTTGCTCATGGGTGCTCCCGGTACCGGAAAGACGCTCCTCGCGCGCGCCGTCGCCGGCGAAGCATCGGTGCCGTTCTATTCTATTTCCGGCTCCGAGTTCGTTGAGATGTTCGTGGGTGTCGGTGCCTCGCGCGTCCGTGACCTTTTCCAAATGGCGAAGCGCTCGGCGCCGAGCATTATTTTCGTGGATGAAATCGACGCCGTCGGTCGCGCACGCGGAAGCGGCGTTGGAGGCGGAAACGACGAGCGCGAGCAAACCTTGAACCAGATACTCGTCGAGATGGACGGCTTCGAGCCAACGGAAAAGGTTATCGTCATGGCTGCAACGAACCGCCCCGACGTGCTGGACCCTGCACTTTTGCGCCCGGGTCGTTTTGACCGTCGCGTAACCATCGACCTTCCAGACCGAAAAGACCGCGAGGAAATTCTTTCTGTGCATGCACGCAAGAAGCCGTTTGGTCCGGATGTAAACTTCCCGCTTATCGCGGAGCGCACGCCTGGGTTCTCGGGTGCCGAGCTCTATTCACTCATGAACGAAGCCGCTATTTTGGCAGCGCGTGAAAACCGTAAAGAGATCACGCAGTTTGATTTGATACGTTCTATTGAAAAAGTAATGCTTGGTCCTGAGCGAAAAAGCCATTTGCTCTCTAAAAAGGAAAAGCGAGTCACCGCATACCACGAAGCCGGACATGCACTCGTCGCTTCCGTGCTTCCAAACGCTGACCCTGTCCACAAGGTCTCCATTATTAGCCGAGGAAGTGCCGGCGGGTACACCCTCAAGCTTCCGTTCGAAGACAAAAAGATGCCTTCTAAAAAAGAGTTCATCGACGACATTGCCACGATGCTCGGTGGCTATGCAGCGGAGATGCTCATCTTTAATGATGTCACAACAGGCCCATCAAATGACCTTTCTGTCGCGACGAACCTCGCAAAGAATATGGTCTCGCGCTACGGCATGAGCGACGCAATCGGCCCAGCTGCTTTCGCTTCAGACCGCGGAGGCTTTGGTCCGGAATATTCTCAAGACCTCGCGGCGCGCATGGACGCTGAAGTGGGTCGCATGATCGAAGAAGGGAAGAACAAGGCAACGGAAGTCATCACTACGCATCGCGCAGCGCTTGACGCTATCGCGGACACGCTTGTGGATGTAGAAACGCTTGAGCGCGAGGACTTTGAAAAGATCCTCATCGTGCACGGCATCACGCCAAAGAAAAAGGAAGACTATACCGACGCAACGACGGTGGTGGGGTAAGGGTAGAGTAGATTCAAGAATATAAAGAAAAGGTGCCGGATCCGTTAGAATCTGGCACCTATTGTTATGACGCATGAGCACGAAACCTGTGTTGTGGGTGACGAGTCCGATGTACTTTCTCGCTGATATAGAGAACGAGAATGACGATACCCACTAGTGTTGCGAGCACCAGAACAGTTCTGGCAGCGACAGAGCGATGAAGCATAGGCATCATGCACCAAAGCATCACCACTGCGACCCAGGCTAAGACCGCGAAACGCCACAGTATCATGAAGCGGTGTCGGTGCTCCGTGCGAGGTCCTTGTAGGAACCCCCATCCTTTCTGGATAAGTGCCATGAGGATGAGGAATGGGGTTAGCCACTTCCACGGCATTGAGTCCTCCCTCGTCGTTAAAAAAGCCGGGTAATCCTTTTTAGGCGCACCCTCCAGTGCGTGGGCACCCGGTACCGATATACTTGAACCAACGTATCGCCCAGGTAATAGAAGGGCCACAAAACCAGGGCCGCCGCTGCAGCTAAAGCATAGGCATTCCAGTATGCATCTTCGTCTGTGTTTTCCATGCTGGCCTCCTTGCCGGCAACATCCATCGCTACAATAGCACACTTTAGTCCATCCTCCTGGACTCGAACCAGGGACCGCCGAGGTATAAGCTCGGAGCTCTAACCAACTGAGCTAAGGATGGGTTCATTCAGCTTACCGCACCTCCACGCCATCTTCAATTTACAAGTTTAAATAAGAATGGCTTCCTACATCCACGAGCACCAACACTAGTTTCTCTTCAATAAAGGTATAGACCATTAGTAGATCTCCACGTATATGGCATTCTCGATAGCCCGACAAAGCGCCCTTTAAAGCATGATCGCGAAAAGAGGAGGCTAGAGTTTTGCCTGCGGCTAAGGTATCAATTATTTCTGCGAGTCGAGCTTTGGTTTGTGTACTTACTGTTCCTGAGGATTGGAGGCGGCGATAGGATTTCTTGAATCTCTTCGTTTCGAAGATTTTATACATTATTTTAATTTAGTAAGCAGTTCTTTTGCATCTCTAGAAGGCTTGTTTGAACGAAGGGCAGCAGAAACTTCTGTATCCCATGCTTTGCGAAGCTTTTCGGGATTACGGGTAGGAGTGAATGGAAGTCCTTTTTCGGCTATTACTTGTTGTAAAAAAAGGTTTATGCCTGCAGAAGTGGTGAGACCCATTTGGGCAAATACTTTTCGTGCTTCATCTCGCACTTTCTTTTGTGTACGAATATTTATTACGGTATCCATCTATTTAGTATATTTCTTTGTATATACAACGTCAATACATTCGTTTCCTTACTGAGGAAAGAGATTCGTGAGGAGATTTGAAGAATAAAACTGCTGAGCGAGACCGCCGAAGCTATAGGTGACGCCGTTGATTACGATTGCCGCGCCGCCGACTTGCGGGTTGGCATTAGGGGTAGAGTGCTCAAAGCCAATGTTATAGAGCGTTGAGATGACATCGGGGCGGCTGGTAATGGGGAAGCCGGCATTCTGCCACTGGGTCTCGATCTCTTTTATGTAAAGTGCAGCGTAGAGGTAATTGTAGTAGTGGTTGTGCTGGTCGGTCATGCGGGTGAAGCGTTCCTGCTGGATAGTGCTTGAAGCGGCGATAGCCTGGGTAGAGGAAGCGGTTGGTGTGCCAAAGGGCGTGGTTTGAGAAGGGCCTGTGCCGGGGAAATCGAGGAGGTGCTCGTATTGCGGCCCAGGATAAAATGGAGATGAAGGATTTTTCAAGTTATTTTCAACCTGTACCGCAGTGTCTTCTTTCATGCCCATCACGCCCCACGAGAATTGGGTTTGCGAGCCCAAAATTTGGAGCGGTGCAAAAAACTGCTTATAGAACGCACGCTCAGTGAAAAAGAGGCGAAGCTGCTCGACGACTAGGTCCGCGACAATAAGCCGGGGCGACACTCCTGCTGCTGACGCAGCGCGGTCTATCACCGGCGCATCCTTAATAATAGCCTCAGAAAGTACCTGCCATTCCTCGGTGTTTTGCCACGGGGTGCCCTTAGGGTATTCGGGTGCTTCATTTGCGACGTTTGAAGCGAGGGTAGAGCTCGCATTTCCTAGAAACGACTGCCGCTGCTGGTCTATGATGCCGGTGACGTTGGTGAAGCCAAAGCGCACGGCGAAATAGGCAACCACAAGCACGAAACCGATCGCTGCAAAGACATACACCAGAATCTGCCAGACAAGCTTTGCGATTTTTAGTATTTTCTCTTTCGACAATTTCTTCATGAACTTTTTTCTACCATATCGTGAATGCGCGGAGGCGTAAAGAAAACCTAAAGAAAAACCGCGCGGCAGGGCCGCGCGGCGTTCACAGATGGTTAGCGGCTATTACTCCGCCACCAGGCTAAAGTGCCTTGAAACCGTACGGCACGACCATACCGGCGAACATGGGCACCACGCGCGTAGTGCCATTGGTGTAGAGTTCCGGAATGACCGTTTCCCCATCCGTGATCAGTACTCGATCCGTAGGAGAAGCTGAGGGTAGTCCATAAAACTTAGCAGCTCGATAGCACGCGAACTCCCGAAACCGGTTGAACCATCCTTCACCGCCATACCTCCGGAACATATGGAAGTAGACGAACAGGCCGACAGGCTCGTTGAAGACTCCACCAGGGCAACCGATGTGCTGGCTTTTCCTGGTGATGTCGTGCGGGGCAGTGTCCGTGCCCAGCATTCCGCGCCCATTCAGCATGAAGTCGAGAATGGCGAGTCGATCCTCTTCGTCCTTGAGAATCGGAATTGAGAAGTTGATGGGGTTCATGCCGCCTTGGAAAAGAACAGTACTATTCCAGAGCAGATACTGGGGCGCAATCGTGGCTTCAACGGCGTACCCATGGTCTTGCCAGCGAATGACCGCCTCGACGGTAGCCTTGGAAGAGATATGCTCGAAGACAACCTTGAGTCGTGGGAACGCCTCGAGAATCTCTTGGACGACTGAGATAGCGAGAGTCTCACGATCTCGATCAGGCACAAGACGACCGTCTTCAAACGTAACCACTTCGCCGTGGACGAGGAGCAATGCGCCAAGTCTCTGCATGCGAGAGAACAGTGGCCAAAGGCCACTGATGTTTCGGAAGTCTACGCCCTCTGCGCTGTTCGTGGTGCCGTTCTTGGGGTAGAGCTTCCCCGCAACCCATGCGTTGAGATGAAAGCCGTCCTCCACGACTAGCGGATCAAGATCCGCTTCGATGTAGAACGGAACCGTGACGTCGAAGCGAGGATTGTGCGGTTTCCCACACTCCTGGATGAGTCGTCTGTACTCGAACGCTTGGGCTGGTGTCTTGATGCGATGCTTTTGTAGATTCGGCATCGCAGTCGCCCATCGATAGATCTTCGCCGTTTCGGGGACGACGAGATCAAACATCTCACGTTGGGTCTGCGGGCACCGAAAATGTGCGTGAGGATTGATTGGGCGGGGGAGTACCCACCCTTGAAGCCTGGAATTGTAGCCTTCCATGGCCCAGCTCGGCATAAAAGGGGGATTTCCGCAATCTAAGGCGTATGCCATATGGCACCTCCGCTGTTAAAGGTTTTGAAGGTTCTCATACACCTTCCGCAAGGACTGTAGCATATTGCTGGGGTAAAGCGAACAAACTACAAAAGAAATAGGCGACCCGCTTGGGTCGCCTATAAGTCATAAGTAAGGAAGATGTGTTTACACCGCTTCCTGCAAAATGTCGGAGAACACCTGCGCCCCATGCTCGTAATAGTGGGTGCCGATCTGTGCACTACGCGCGCCTGCGCCCAGCATGTTCTTGAGGCGTTCACCACTGTTAATGCCGCCTACACCGACGACCTCAATCCCCGAACCATGGAGCTCTTCCGTGAATTGGGCAACTTGACCCAGCGCGATAGAGTGCATGGCGTTACCCCCAACACCACCATAGCCCTTGGGCATGTCGGTCTTGAGTTTGCCACCCGACATAGCCCGACCGTTGGGGAAGGTGTTGCAGGTAACGACTCGCTTCACGAGGTGGTGATGTCGCCGAAGTACTGCGGCGACCATCGGAATCATGTTCGGATCGCTGTAAGGCGAGAGCTTCACACTGATGAAGGGCTGACGAAGCTGCTGCCGCTCCAGCTGCTCGAGAATTTCGGTTATGATCTCGAGATTGAAGGAAGCGATCGGCTCTTGTTTTCCTGCGCCCCAGACGTTCGGACAGCCGAGGTTCAGCTCGATGCGATCGTTACATGCCAATAGACTCTTCGCGAGGAACACATACTCTTCAGGCTTCTTGCCGGCGACCGAGTAGTAAAGCTTCTTCCCGGCGCGTACTGCCTGCTCATGCATGTGGCGCATATGTTCCTTGATAAATTCCAGGCCGGGATTCGGAAGGCCTAGCGCGTTCACGCTGGTGCCGTCATCCTGGAGATCATATACATTTCCTGGATTACCCGGTTTGGGGTCGATGGTGATGGAACCCACCACGATCTCCGTAGCGGCAGAGCGCAGCATCTCGTCGAACTGCTTGCCCGGACCCTTGATAAACCCGGCGGCGTTGCTGAGTGAAAAAGAACTCCAGTCCATTGCGTCCTCCAGAGGTTTGGATTGGTCGAGAAAACTGTATCATTTTGCGCACTAAAAGCTACTCAATATGTATCTTTGCTTCTTTGCCGGTGAGGAGGTCGCGCAGGAGGGGATGCTTGGCGAGGGCCGGGTCGTCTTTAGTAATTTTTGCTGACTCGGTGCGCGCTGCTTCGACGAGCTTGAGGTTTTTGATTGCTTCCATCGTGATGTCTGAGATACCCCACTGGCGCGAGCCGTAGAATTGGCCGGCGCCGCGGTTCAGGAGGTCGGCTTCCGCAAGCTCGAAGCCGTTCCTAGCCGTAGCGAGCGCCTTGAGGCGGGCCTTCGTTGCTTCACCCAGTTTTTCCGGAAGCACAAAACAATACGCCTGGTTATTGGAGCGGATGACACGGCCGCGCAGCTGATGGAGCTGCGAAAGGCCAAAGCGTTCGGCACCTTCTATTAAAATGACGGTCGCATTCGGCACATTCACGCCCACTTCCACGACGGAGGTCGCGACTAAAATCTGCGTCTCGTTTTTTTCAAACGCTTGCATCGCCCCCTCTTTTTCTGCCGGCGTCATCTTGCTATGGAGAATGCCAATGGTCGCTTCCGGAAATACGTCGCGTTTGAGGCGCTCTGCTTCTGCCTTCACGGATTTTGCCTGTATGGCGAGCTCCTTGGTTGGGTCCGGCTCGTCAATGCGCGGACATATGACATAGGCTTGGCGGCCTGCGGCTAGCTCCGCGCGCACGCGCTCATACGCGAGCTCGCGTTTTTCAGGGCCAAGAATTTCCGTGATGATCGGTTTTCGTCCCACGGGCATTTGGTCGAGAATGGAAAGGTCGAGATCGCCATAGATGGTGAGGGCGAGTGTGCGAGGAATTGGCGTGGCGGTCATGGAAAGAAGGTGTGGCGAGAGGCCGTTTTTCTGCGCGAGCGTGTGGCGCGCCACTTTTCCAAAACGATGCTGTTCGTCGATGATCGTGTATGCAAGCGTTTTAAACTCAAGGGACTTTTGGATGAGGGCGTGGGTGCCGATGACGATAGGGATTTCACCGTTTGCTACCCACTTACGGAACTGCGCCTTTGAAATTTTTGTCGAGAGCTCACGATTTACTTTCGAGGGAAACTTCCGGCATTCGCTACCCGTGATGAGGCCGATTTGTATAGGATGATCTTTGAAATAGGAAACGAAGGTCTCGAAGTGCTGCTTTGCAAGAATTTCCGTGGGGCACATGTAGGCAACCTGCAAGTTGCCCACGCCGCTCGTTTCGTTTTCGCTCGCGGCTCGTTCCTCGGGAGTGAGGTCCGCCTTAAGGCTTGATCGACGGATACTTTTGTTTGCTAAGCGCTTGGGTGGGCGTGAGGTGGCGACGAGGTATGAGGTCGCAGCTGCAACGGCAGTCTTGCCGCTGCCCACGTCACCTTCGAGGAGGCGGCGCATTGGCTGGGATTTGCCAAAGTCGGTGATGATTTCCTGGATTGCTTTTTTTTGTGCAGCGGTTGGAGGAAAAGGAAAGGAGTCGATGAAATCAGTGAGGCGCGCGAGGTCTTCTTCGGAGACGGCAACGGGCAATGCTTTCTCTCTCGCCGCTTCGCGGCGCGACTCTGCGAGCGCAAGCTGCAGCATGAACACTTCTTCGAAGGCAAACCGCTTTCGTGCGGCAGTGGCATTCTCCAAATTCTTCGGCGCATGCATCCACACGAGCGCGGTCGAAAGGCTTGGTAAATTATATTTTTCTAAAATGTCTGCAGGAATTGGGTCAGCAATATCCTCATGTACATGCGCTTCAAAGAGTCGCTTCATCGCATGCAGAAACCAGAGCGACGAAATGCCCTTACTCTCCGGATAAATTGCAAAGAGCGACTGGTCGGCAAAAACTTTTGCTGAGTCTGCGGACGGCGCAGTATTTTCAGAAACGGTATTCGAAAAAAGATTCTCATGCACATCTTCCGGAGGAATAGGGGACCGGTCTATTTCAGGATTTGCCAAATACACTTTTGCACCGGTGCCTGCCATGCGGCCTGTCGCGCGCACCACCATGCCGTCCGCGAGCATCTTCGCGATATAGGGTTGGTTAAACCACATCAGTTTTATCTTGCCGCTCGCGTCTTCAAGCCAGGCTTCGGCTATCGGCCGGCGACTCTTCCATGCTTTGCGTGTTTCGGGCTTGCGGATCGTGCCATAAAGCGTTACGTCGCTGCCGGCCTGCGCGCCTGCAATGGTACCGGTCGGGCCCGCGGACTCATAGCGCGCAGGGAAGTGGTACAAAAGGTCGCGCACGGTCTCTATGCCGAGTTTTGAAAGTGCCGCCTTTTGGTCGGCGCGCAGCCGCTTGAAATGAAGAATAAGAGGATCAGAAACAAGCATAGAAATACCCTATTAGTATATAGAAAATTCCTATATAATGCTCCTATGACCTCATCGAAAAAAACTTTTTCACTACTAAGTGCCATTCTTTTACTACTTTTTGTGCCGCAGTTTTCCCATGCAGCAGGAGCTTCCGCATCGCAGGCACAAGACCTCTATGCGCGTCTTGCTACGCTCTCAACTCAGTTGAATGCTACCTCAACAATGAGTACTATCACCCTTACACCTGGCGTAAGTGCATTCATCGCTACGAGTACGGCAGAAAATGGATTGCTGAACATTACATTTGTCCATGAGCTGCATACCAACCCTGACCCGTTAGTGCCCAAGGCAGCGCAAGCACCCGTGGTATATCTTGCTCAGCTCTCACTCCAGTACCTTCCCTGCGTTTCTGTACCTACCTCCCGCGAATGCACAACCCAGTCATCAGCTGCGTTTCCTTTAGAGCCTTCAGAGCTTCCGCTCCAAGGCAGCACTCAGTACCTGAACACCATGATTCAGCTCACCGCCCTAAGCTCAAGCACGGCGTCGCTCACGCTCACGAATGAAACGGCACTCACGAATATCCAAATGGAGGTGCAGCAGATCGCTACACAAGTGCAGACACTACTAGGGAAATAGGTTGCTCCCGCTTCTCCTATGACAAAAAAGAATTCTGAAAAAGAAGTGCTTGCAGCGTTTAAGAAGGTGGGTGCGCGCGTGGAGACAAAAGCCCGCGCAAAATTAAAGAACAAAAAGGATTTCGCGCTCTTCTATACGCCTGGCGTAGGCGTTATGGCGAAGCATCTTGCCGCAAAACCGGAGGAAGCGCGCATGTATTCGGTGAAGAAAAATTCTGTTGCCGTTATTTCAGATGGTTCCGCGGTGCTAGGTCTTGGAAACATCGGCCCTTATGGTGCGCTTCCCGTGATGGAAGGGAAGGCACTTATCTTTAAGGAGCTTGCGGGGATTGATGCATGGCCGATCGTCCTGAATATTTCTGAAAAAGAGTCTGAGGAGCGCATTGATAGAATCGTCGAGACCGTGCTCGCAATTGCACCAGGATGGGGCGGTATTAATCTCGAAGACATTAAGGCGCCGGAGTGTTTTGAAATAGAGAGGCGCATTGTCGAGGCGCTTAACATTCCCGTGATGCATGATGACCAGCATGGCACGGCCATCGTGGTGCTTGCGGGGCTCATGAATGCGGCGAAAGTCGTGAAGAAGAATTTTAAGAAGCTGCGCGTGGTTATTGCTGGTGCTGGCGCGGCGGGAGTCGCGATAGCGAAGCTTCTTGCGTCTGCAAGCATAACCGACATCATCGTTACCGACACGCAGGGCATCATTAATCATGGCCGCGGCGGTCTTTCGTCCGTAAAGAAAGATCTCGCTGAGCTCACGAACCCGCGCGCGGTTTCAGGAGACCTCATGGATGCGCTTATAGACGCCGACGTCTTCGTCGGCGTCTCCGGCCCCGGCACCCTCACGAAAGACCATATAAAGGTAATGGCACAAAAGGCGATTGTATTTGCGCTTGCAAACCCAGTTCCTGAAATCATGCCGGATGAAGCACTCGCCGCGGGCGCCGCCGTCGTGGCGACTGGCCGCTCCGATTTTCCAAACCAGCTCAATAACTCCCTCGCATTTCCCGGAGTCTTCCGCGGCGCCCTCGATAAAGGCATTCATAAAATTACCAATGAGACGAAGCTTCGCGCGGCAAAAGCTATTGCAGGCCTTGTCACTCACCCTACCGCCCAAAAGATCGTGCCTGATAATCTCGACAAGCGCGTCGTGCCAGCTGTGGCAAAGGCAGTTCGCTAATTAGCCGGTTTAATCTAGTCCCGCTGCACCGCTTCACGCACGCGATCAAAGACGGTTGCAAACCACGCGCGATCTTTCAGGAACCACTCAACGTGGGGCGTACCAAGCACGGCAGCCACTTCTCGGAAGGGAACCCACTTCACTTCTAGAATTTCTTCTGCAGCGTTGGAAGGAATAAAAAGAGCAGCGTGCGGTTGGGCCAAATATAAAAACATATGAATGCTTTTTTCTCCGCGCTCAAAAAGGCCGAGGTCATCGATGTATTCCAACTCTTCTAAGCCACACTCCTCCGCAATTTCACGCTGAGCAGCCTGCTCATCAGTTTCTCCTTCATCGACATGCCCTTTTGGAAAAAGCCAGGAGTCACTATTTTTACTGCGAACCATTGCGATAGTACCCCCGTCGCCAATGACGATGCCGCCTGCCGTTTTTGCCTTTTCTTCATGCATATACTTAGTATGCCACAGCGCGCTATACTAACTCCATGAGTAGTGAAAAAGAGCGTGAAAAAGAAGGAAAAAAGTTTTCTATCGTGTGGATCATTCTTTTGCTCTTGATAGTAGGTGGGGTCATTGCGGGAAGCGTCTATAAAAATTCACTCAGCGTCTCTTCAGTGGTACAACATATAAACCTTCCTCAAACTGGTGGACTTGGTACAGGAGTATCAGTGAATGGAACATCACTTGTTGGATCTATTGAAACACTTAACGGCAATGGGTTTACGATGACTCTCGAAGACGGCACCACAAAAGACGTGCAGCTTTCCGCGACCACTACTATTAAAGAAATGAATGGCAGCTCCGCAACAAGCTCAAACCTCACCCTCGACCAGCTTTCGGTGGGGGAGCGGGTGACGGTATCAGGCTCTCCAAATCAGGACGGTTCAATTAGCGCGAGCAGGGTAGAAGTACAACTCATGCCTGCACAAAACAACGGAGGCTCAGTAACGCCTGTAGTAAAATAACAGTATGAAACGAATGGTATGGGGAGGTATGCTTGTCGGTTCGACGATTGGAGGCGCGCTACCCATGCTTTGGAATGCAAACGGTCTTTTTTCGCTCTCTTCAGTCATCCTCACCGCGGTGGGCGGATTCATCGGTATATACTGCGGACTTAAAACAGCGAAGTATTTTGGAATGGACTGACGCGCGAACAAAGGGCGGAGACGGAGGGATTCGAACCCTCGAGGGGCTATTAACCCCTGCCTCGTTAGCAGTGAGGTACTTTCGACCACTCAGCCACGTCTCCGTACATGCCACTATAATTCAGAATCCCTATCTATTCAAATATTAATGTGCCAGCGCGATTCCGACTATATTCTTGGCTCCTGTGCGTTCAAGCGCCATACAGGCGGCAAGAAGTGTCGCGCCGGTAGTGGTGACGTCGTCCAATATGATAAAAAGCGTGTGGGCATCGAGTGCACGTAAGGAATCTGCGGAAAGCATAAAAGCATTTTGCATATTTTCCTTACGCTCTTTTCTGCCAAGGGACGTTTGTGGCAGGGTTTCGCGCGTGCGCACCAAGAGCGAAGAAGCAAGCTGCGTTTCTGGCATAAGAGCGAGCGCTTTGCGTGCAATTTCTTCTACTTGGTTATAGCCACGCTCCTTAAAGCGCCTTTTCCCTAAAGGAATAGGTACAAGGCAGAAGCTCAAATGAGTTTTCTGCGCCAAAATTTGTAGATGGTGCGCAAGAACAAAGCCAAGCAGCTCGTGAGCGCGCTGATTGTTATGGAATTTAGCTTCCAGCACAAGTGGTTGTACATTTTTGGCATAGGGAAGGAGTGCGTGGATTGAAATATTTCTCGCAGCACTATCGGGAATAAAAGAACGCGGCTGATAGAGCGGCAAAAGATCTTCTTTTTGAATTGTAGCGACTACTTTCTCAGTTTCGCGCAGCGGAAATAGCACCTCGGCAGCTCTTTCAAAAAGTACGATAAGGGCACGCCGAATATAGGTGCGCAGTGTTCGCATTGCTGCATGATAGAATAACGACATGAGTTTTTTATCAAATGTCATAGGGGGAAAGCCAAAGAGCACGAGCGCACTCGGTCTAGATATCGGCGCGTCTTCCCTTAAGGTGGTGCAGCTGCGCCGCGAGCGAGGCGCAGCGGTCCTTGAAACCTATGGCGAGCTAGCGCTCGGTCCCTATGGCGGCGTTGAAGTGGGGCAGGCGACGAACCTTCCCGCAGATAAAATTTCAGAAAATCTCCATGACCTTCTCCGGGAAGCAAATGTCACGACAACCCTCGCCGGCGTTTCTATTCCTTTTTCACGCTCGCTGCTCACCATGGTGGAGCTTCCCCGCGTCAAAACGCCGGCAGAACAGAAGACGATGGTGGAGCTTGAGGCGCGTAAGTACATTCCTGTGCCAGTGAGTGAGGTGCAGCTAGACTGGTTTGCGTTGCCAGACCCCGTTACCGATGGCAAAGAGCTTTCTCAAAAGCAAAAGGTGCTTATTGTGGCCGTACAAAATGATGAGCTTACGCTTTTGCAGAGTGCGATCACCGGCGCCTCGCTCGTGGCAAATTTTTATGAAATAGAAATATTCAGCAGCATACGCTCCGTTGTGGATGAACCAGTGAAGCCCGTGCTGGTGATTGATATCGGCGCATCCTCAACCAAAATTTATGTCGTGGAGCATGGGGTCGTTGCGATGTCGCACTACATTCCCCAAGGCGGTCAGGATGTCACTCGTACCATTTCAGGAGCACACAACATCTCCATCGCCCAGGCAGAGACCTGGAAGAAGCAGTATGGCTTTACTCCCGCAGAAAATACCTACGCAAAAGCAACGATTGAGTCAGTGTACGCACATATTTTTGAAGAAACCAAACGCGTACTTACGCAGTATGAAGTGGCTCATCAGGCTCCTATTTCTTATATTCTCCTTACCGGCGGTGGGGCAGTGACCAAGGAACTTGCGCCGTATGCGCGCCAATTCTTTTCGGTAGAGGTACGCATCGCCGATCCTTTCGGAAAAACGCAGACGCCCGCATTCATGCGACCGGTGCTCCAGGAGATTGGTCCTGAGTTTGCGGTGGCGGTTGGTCTCGCTATGCGACAACTCGAAGGCTCGTAAAAAGAATTGCTGGGCGCTTCATCATTGTGTGTATAATGAAAAGACTTCGCGTGCTTTGCACAGTATACTTATATCGTGGCTCTTTCCCCTTCAATACCAACATCATTCGTTCCCAAGCAACCAGTCACGCCCGCTGGTAACAAGCGCTATTCTTCGAGTGGCACCAGCGTCTTTCTCATCATCGCTACCGTAATCTTCGTGCTTGCGATCGCAGTCGCGATCGGCACGTTTGCCTATGACAAATATTTGCAAAATGAATCCAACGTAGAAGCAAAACTTGTGCTTGCAAAAGAAGAAAAAACAGCCACCACGACCCTTTCAGACCTTATCCTTTTGCAAAATAGGCTTACGGCAGCCCAAACGGTCATTAACCAGCACATCGCGCTTACTCAATTCTTTAACCTGCTCGGGAATATCACGGCGAAAGATGTAACTTTCAGCAGTGTCTCAATAGCGGTAGCAGAGGATAGGACGGCTACCCTCAGCCTGCATGGCATAGCAAAAAACTTTAACGCACTCGAAAACGAGTCCCTTCTTTTTGACCAGCAAACCCAGTACATTAAAAACCCTATTTTCTCAGATTTTGTCTTAAATAAAGATAATACGGTGACGTTTTCAGTCTCAGGTACGCTCACCGCACCGCTTGTGAAGGAAAACGCCATCCCACAGGAGTACGACACGTCGCTCTTCGTGCCAACCTCGGTCCCTTCCTCAGTGCCCGCTTCAATGGCCGTTCCTGCTTCAACAACCGCTGCAGCAGGCACTTCACTTTCAACCACAACACCATGAGCCGCATCCTACCTATAGTCCTCATAGTGCTCTCTGCTGCGCTGGGTTACCTCTATATCTACCCGACGTGGAATAATGATATTGCTACGGTGCAGCAGCAAATCACCAACTACCAGCAAGCGCTCCATGCTGCAGACACGTTTGATAAGGAGGAAAAGAAACTTATAGCAAAAAGAGACAGTATCAGCCAGGCTGACCAGGATAAACTCATGGACTACATGCCTAACTCCGTCGATAACATCCAGCTCATTCTCGACCTCAACACGCTAGCAAATAGCAACGGCATTACACTTTCCAACTTCTCCCTCCAGAGTGGCTCAACGGGTGCGCAAAACAGCTCGCCGACCGCTTCAAGCACGGGCACCGGCTCACTCTTTAATTCTTCAGGCGGAACTAACTCCCTCGATCTTTCGGTGAACGCCAGCGGAACCTATAGCAGTTTCTTAAATTTCCTTTCCTCAGTCGAGCTTAGCCAGCGTCCGCTTGATGTCGTGAACCTTTCGCTCACGTCACCATCAACCTATACTGGCGTATACACGTATTCGATGACCTTCCAAATTTATTGGCTTGCTTCCTAACCTATGTCACTACGCACCAACATCATCATAGGAGTAGTCGTCGGAATAGCGCTTTTGGTGGGCGGCTACCTTTTCTTTTTCAATACGGACAGCACCTCAAACAGTGCCCTTAGTGCTTCGGGACCAAACGGGGCCGTTTCAGAGGTGGAACAAAATTTTATTGAATTAGCGAGTAAGGCTAATGCAATTACGTTTGATACGACCATTTTGACTAATCCGCACTTCACCAACCTTAAGAATACCCATACTCCGCTTACGCCAGTCCCAACCGGTCGCCCTGATCCTTTCGCGCCGCTTCAATAAAGCGGTTTCTAACCGCTATGGACCTTCTTTCTCTCCTCGTCGATAAAAAACTCATAACGCCTGAAGACAAGGCAGCCTTCAGCGACGAGGCAGAAAAGACCCATGTCTCTATTTTTGATGTCGTGCTTAAGCATGGCATAACGGGCGAGGCTATTCTTAAGGCCCAGAGCGAGGCATATGGCATCCCGTACCGAATGCTTCCCGCAAATGATCCAGCAAAGCGGGAGGCTTTAAATTTTATTCCCCAGGAATCCGCCGAGCACTACAAATTTATTCCGCTTTCTGCTGACGACAATGTACTTGAAGTGGGTATCGTGGATCCTGACAATATTGAAGCCCTTGATGCGTTGCAGTTCATTTCTACGCGCGCTGGAATGCCGTATAAACTCTTCCTGATTAGCGAGGCAGACTTCAAGCGAGTCATTGAGGAGTACGGAAACATCAAGGGAGAGGTGAGCGAGGCGCTCCAGGAGCTCGATCCGGTCCAGCTCGATGAAGACCAAAAGGGTGATGAGCCAGAACCAACGGAGCAAGCCATTAAAGCTGATGCTCCGGTTACGAAAATTGTCGCTACCATTTTGCGCTATGCGGTGGAAGGTGGTGCATCCGACATTCACATAGAAACCCTTCCCGATAAAGTGCTTGTGCGTTTCCGCATGGATGGCGAGCTGCATTCTTCGCTCGAGCTTCCGCTTAAGGTGCATGCAGCGGTGGTAGCGCGCATCAAGATCCTTGCGCAGCTTCGCCTCGACGAAAAGCGCAAGCCACAAGACGGCCGTTTTTCAGCAACGGTGGAAGGACGACGCATTGACTTCCGTGTGTCGACCTTTCCAACGCAGCATGGCGAGAAGGTGGTGATGCGTATTCTCGACAGTGCGAAGTCTATTTCGAGCCTTGAGTCTATTGGCCTCAACACTGAACAGCTGAAGGTTATTCGTGACATTATTAAGAAACCGTATGGCATCATCTTAATTTCGGGACCGACGGGGTCAGGTAAGTCAACGACGCTCTTTTCCATGATTTCCGAGCTTGATCGCGAGACGCAGAATGTGGTTTCGGTCGAAGACCCGGTGGAGTATGAGATTCCGCACGTGTCGCAGTCGCAGGTGCGGCCTGAAATCGGGTATACCTTTGCTTCGGGTCTTCGCTCGATCCTTCGTCAGGACCCCGATGTCATCATGGTGGGAGAAATTCGCGATAAGGAAACCGCTGGCCTGGCTATTCAGGCGGCACTCACCGGCCACCTTGTCTTTTCAACGATTCACACCAACACCGCTGCGGGCGTTATTCCACGTCTCATCGACATGGGTGTAGACCCGTACCTCATCGCACCAACGCTCATCGCTGCTATCGGTCAGCGCCTTGTACGCAAGCTTTGCCCAGGGGCAGGGAAGCCACTTCCGGTGAGCGAAAGCCTCAAGGCGCTTCTTGAAAAAGAATTTAGCGATCTGCCTCAGCAATTTCATGCCGCGTTACCGCCCTTTACCCAGTTTTATGAAGCGAGCCCGACGGCAGAATGCCCGAACGGTACGCGCGGGCGTCTTGGGGTGTTTGAAATCCTCCAAATGAATAAGGAGCTTGAGCACGTGATACTTACGAAACCGGTTGAAGAAAATGTATTCGCGGTCGCGCGTGCACAGGGCATGATTACCATGCGCGAGGATGCTATCATTAAGGCATTGGCAGGGGAGATCCCGTTTGAGGAAGTGAATGCCTTAGGCGGAGAGCTTCTTCTCGACCAAGACATGCCGCAAGTGTACGAAGATGCGCCAAAGCCAGACGAGGAAGAGCCGAACTCTGACTCTTCTGAAGGGGCATCTGCAGCACCGCTACCGCCGACCATTCCCTACTCCAGTCTTTCCACCTAATTTTTATGGCTACTTATTCTATTTACCTCACTGACGACGACCGTTTTCTGCTTGATATGTATGCGCTCAAATTTAAGAACGCAGGCCATGAGGTGACGGTATTTCAGGATGGAAACGCGTTGCTTGATGCACTTCGCACCAAGCCAGCACCCGACGCGCTGCTCGTGGATATTGTTATGCCAGAAATTGACGGCTTTCAGGTACTTGAGACTATTAAAAAAGAAAATCTTGCGGCAAATACGAAAAAAATCGTGCTTTCAAACCAGGGACAGGAAAGCGACATAGAAAAAGCGAAAGGCCTTGGCGCTGCAGGCTATATTATCAAGGCATCAGCAATTCCTTCTGAAGTGTATACGGAGACGCTTGCCATAATTGAGAAGAAACCATGAGTGCAAATGGAGAGAGCGGCGCAGCTGCGCATATAAAAGAATTATGTGACATTGTTATCCGCGAAGGAGGCTCGGACCTGCACCTTTCTGCGGGTTCACCGCCAATCGTTCGCATCTCCGGCGCGCTCGTGCCTCTTTTGCAGCAAAAGGTATTGACCGCTGCAGATACTGAAGCGATGCTCAAGGCGATCGCGCCGGAGCACCGCTTGAAAGTATTTCCGGATACCCAGTCGATAGACTTTTCCTATGCACATACGGAGGACGCGCGCTTTCGCGTAAATGGATTTATCGTGCAGGGCTCGGTTGCAATGGCCATGCGCCTTATTCCGCACGAGATCCGTTCTTTTTCAAAGCTTAACCTGCCACCAATCCTTGAAGTATTCACGCAGCGCACGCAAGGCTTCTTCCTGGTGGTGGGTCCGGTGGGGCAGGGAAAATCCACGACGCTTGCGGCCATGATCGACCGCATCAATGAGACCCGTGCCGAGCACATTGTGACCATTGAAGACCCGGTTGAATATATTTTTGACCCGAAGAAGTCGCTTATCCACCAGCGCGAGATCCATATTGATGCGCCTGATTTCCATGCGGCGCTCGAGTCGGCATTTCGCGAAGACGTGAACGTAATCATGGTGGGGGAGATGCGCGACTATGAGACCATTTCTTCCGCGGTGACCGCCGCAGAAACCGGTCACTACGTGGTTTCCACCCTCCATACCAACAATGCCGCGCAGACGATCGACCGTATCATCGACATGTTCCCCTCAGAGCAGCAGTCCCAGGTGCGCGTGCAGCTTGCCGGCTCGCTTGCCGGTATCTTCTCGCAGCGACTCATCCCGCGCATTGCTGGTGGGCTTGTGCCTGCGTATGAGCTTTTGATCAACAACAATGCAGTGGCGAACCTTATCCGTGAAGGACGCACGCACGAGATCGGCACCATCATTCAGACGAGCTCGCAGGAAGGCATGGTGGACATGGACCGCTCGCTCGCCGAGCTCGTGCGCAAAGGGGAAGTGACCATCGACCATGCGTATCAGCATGCATCCGACCCGAAGACGTTTGAGCGCTATTTGTAATACGTGAAAATTTTGAACCACTATGCTCTTTACCTACCACGCACTCGATAAGGACGGACACGAACGCGAAGGAACTGTCGAAGCGCTTTCGATGGAAGTGGCAGTGTCGACGCTCCAGCGTCGCGACCTGATCGTCTCCTCTATCGAGCCTGCAGTACAAAAGTCCTTGCTCTCGATGGATATTGGGCTCTTCCAGCATGTTTCAAATAAGGATATTGTCATTCTTTCACGCCAGATTGCGACGCTCTTTCAGGCACAAGTTTCTGCACTCCGTGTGTTCCGTTTGCTTGCGGCCGAGATTGATAACAAATACCTTGCCCAAGTCTTAACCCAGGTGGCTGATGACGTGCAGGGAGGCATGCCGATATCAAAGGCCATGGCGCGGCACCCGAAAGCATTTTCAGACTTTTACGTAAACATGGTGCGCTCTGGCGAAGAGTCCGGAAAGCTCTCCCAAACCTTTAGCTACCTCGCAGACTATCTCGACCGAACCTATGAAGTGATGAGTAAGGCTTCGAATGCGCTTATTTATCCCGCGTTCGTGATGGGTATTTTCTTTGTGGTGATGATCTTAATGCTCACGCTGGTGATTCCAAATATTGCGTCCATTTTGCAGGGCTCGGGAACAAAAATACCTGCATATACCCAAGTAGTTATCGCTGCAAGTAACTTTCTCATTCATTTTGGCGTATATCTTGCAATTGTAGTCGTAGTGTTAGGAATAGCAGCGTGGAAATCGCTCCAGTCTGAAGCGGGGCAGCTTTTCTTCGACACCTTCAAACTCGATATTCCTTATTTAGGTGACTTGTACCAAAAGCTCTATCTCTCCCGCATTGCGGATAACTTTTCCACCATGCTTGCTTCCGGTGTGCAGGTAGTTGAAATGATTGAGATAACCGGAAAGGTCGTAGGGAGCCGCAAATTCCAGGTTATGCTTCGTGAGGCCGGCGAAGATGTAAAAGCAGGTGCCTCTATCTCTGACGCACTAGCTAAACACCGGGAGATTCCGGGAATCATGATCGCCATGATTCGTGTGGGAGAAGAGACAGGAGAGCTTGGAAATATTTTGAATACCCTTGCAGCTTTCTATCGCCGTGAAGTGTCGAATTCTATCGATACGCTAGTGGACCTCATAGAACCCTCAATGATTGTCTTTCTTGGTCTTGGCGTGGGAACGCTTCTTGCTTCGGTGCTAGTACCGATTTACAACCTCGCGGGGGCAGTGTAGTTGTCCTGATAAAACTTTCAGATAAAAATGAATCCGTGTTATCCACACGCATTCATTTTTCTCTTCATCTTTCGTTTATTTATCCGCTACAATAAGCGTAAGCGGAATTATTCCAAACACCGCACATTAACAATTTATTATTCTTATGATAACAACGAACAACAAACGCGGTCATCTCCGAGGACACCTACGAGGTTTTACCCTCATCGAACTCCTCGTCGTTATCGCGATCATCGGTATTCTCTCGGCTGTCGTGCTCGCAGCACTTAATACTGCGCGTTCAAAGGGTAACGATGCGGCAGTAAAGTCAAACTTAACCACTATTGAGACGCAGTCAGCTATTTACTACGATTCAAATAGTAATGCATATAGTACAGCATCAGCAGCTACAACCGCTATTGGCGTGAGTGGAGCATGGGCTACCACTAATTGTACGCTTGCAGGTACCCTATTTGTGGATCCAAACATAGCTGCAGCAATTACATCTGCTAACGCTGCAACTTCACCTACTAACTCAACGAAATGCGCTATTGTTTCTGGCTCATCAGGTTCGTACGGTGGTTTGGGTTCAACCGTGTTTGCTAGTGCCTGGGGGGTATATGCACCAATACAGAACCCATCAGGTAATTACTTCTGTGTTGATAGTACTGGTAAGGCCGAAGTTATCTCTTCCGCGCCTGCAGCAGTAACCGCAGCATCAACCGTTATCTGCACCTAGTCTTATACTAAGTGCAACATAAAAAGCCCCTTTATGGGGCTTTTTATGTTGCACTTAGTAGTTAGTACTGAGTCTGTAATGAGGCATACTCTTTTTCTTTAGTAAGCTCTATATTGCTGCCCGCAGTATTTCCTAATATTGCATACGCTGCTGCTGCAAGTTCAGTGAGTTGCACGAGATCATTTATAGATTCCTCTTTAGATGAAATTACAATGGTAGGATCAGAAAATACTGAAGGCGGAAAATGTTCAGTAATTGTATCTACTGTTGTAATGGCGCTTATATTATCTCGGATAAATAGATCAAGCTGTACAAGATGGAGATAGTTATCAAGATTATCTAGGGGACTTGAGGTCAGTGACTTTTTCTGTACCGCTATTGCTTGTTTTAGATTTCCTTCAGCTTGATAATTTTGAGATTCATATAAGTAAGCTATCGGATTATGGGAATTTAAATTGAGTGCATTCTGTAGTGATGAAAGGGTGCTTTGAAGATAATGTTGGTGTTGGGCCGTAGAACTGGCTACTATAGCAAGGGAATTATACTCTTGGGCTTCCTTAATATACGTGTCCGCATTTAGAGGATCAAAAAGTAAAGAGTCTTGATAAGCAGCAAGGGCTGCATTGGATTGCTGTTTAGAATCCAGAATGTCACCCTTTTCTAAAGAGAGAAAGCTCATAAACTCAGCGAGTAAAAGAAGAGTAATAATGCCTATCATACCTGCACAAAGTCGAGGAAGAGATGAGGATGATGTTTTAAGGCCATTTGTAGTAAGTAGGCCTGGGGTAGTTCCCCAGAGTATTCCTAAGAAGATAAAAAGAGAAAAAAACGTTATTGGGTAGGCTAGATCTACATCTATGCCTACATGAATTAGAGTTGCGCCTATTCCTATAATCAGTCCAAGAGTTATTTCCGATGAAGTACCCGAGCGAGAATCTAGATATGCTTTATAAGCAGGACGAAAAAAAGCATAAAGAATAAAGATGAGGAAAAATATTCCTCCCAGAAAGCCCGCCTCTACAAACATCTGCACATAAGCATTATGAGAATTGAGTGCAAAATGAAGGACGTCTGTTCTATAGGTTTGTGCGCCTAGGCTGTAATTCCCTAATCCAATACCGAAAGGATTCGCTATGAATATATGCGAAGCCTCAGTTAAGTACTCAACACGGTCAGAGAAAGTATCTGGGGGAATTGCTACGCTAATATGGGGGGCAAGGGTAGAGTGTTCAATTTTCCCTAAGCTCTGGGTAAAACTGTACCATCCATATGCGAAAATTACACTGCAAAGGATAAGTATTCCCATCTTTAAAAGGACGCTACGCTTTATGGAGAAAAGATCTTTTCTTAGAAATACTCCTCCTAGAATCAAACCAAATAGTAAGGCAATATAAGTGCTAGGAGAAAAGGTAAGTAGTAGAGCTGCACTTATAAGTACTGTTGAAGATGAATAGATAAGTCGTGCCCGAGAAGAATTTGCAGTAAAAGCAAGAGCAAGACTCAAGAAAAAAGGAATAAGGAGAAATCCGCCAAAAGCATTATATTCCCCAAGAATTGACCGAACATGAAGAGAGGTAAGATCAAGTGTAAATGTATAGAATCCATAGATTGAGAATGCTGCCGTAGTAAAGACATACAGCCCTAAAAAGATCCGCGCAGCATTTGGATTGTGTGATATCCATGCTGCGGTACCAATAAACAAACCCAAAGCCATGAACCATTCAAGTGTACTGACTAGTGAGCTATGCAAGTACCACCCGGTACCATCGGTTATAAGTATGGTAATAGAGAGAAGACCTAAAGCCCAAAGTAGGGGTGCTGGAAAATGAATCCGGCCTTTATCTTCTGTATTTCTAATCGTTAAATAAATAAAAGCAAAAGAACAGAGAGCACATAACACGAGGTTGTAGATGTTTGCGCCTCCGCTTGCGCCAAAATCTGTACTGACGACGGAAAGTACGGCGCCACCGAATAAAGCAAATAATAGGAACGCTGACTCAAGATAAAGCTTAGTTGGGGACATGGTAACGTTTTAGGTGAAGTATGAAAAAATAGTAGCATAAAAGAAAGAACGCCCCGTCTCGTGAGAGAGGGGGCGTTGAAGGTGTGCGGGTGGTACCGCGGTTCAGACTGCGAGGGTGTTGCCCAGGCTCCGGTGCTGCCGCCTGAAGCGGAGGGCGCCGCCGACTGCGCCGACGCCCAGGATCATTAGGGTCCAGGTGGCCGGTTCGGGCACGCCGCCCGGGCTGATAGTGACCTGCTCACCACCGGGAGGGGTGTTCAGACCCGTCATTACCGTATAGTTGATGTCCATAGCGGCGAAATAAAGGTCTCCGCCGCTTGTCGTGAGGTCGAGGGAGTTCTCGGTCACCACGTTGCCGTAGTACGGATACGAGAATGAGTACACGAGATTGCTGGCGCCGCTGGTGGTGTTGATGCCCGTGATGACGTAGTGCGTGCCGTCGATTGTGATGTCGCCGGCAGCGTCGGTAGGTACCTCGGGTGAGGAACCAAGCGTCGAAGCAAGTGTCAACTCCACATTGCCGAAGGTAGTGCCGATGGTGTCACTCCCCTGGACCTTCCAGTCGAGAACGGTTGCAGCCATCGCCACCGTGGTGGCCAGTATCCCTGCGAGCATTGAGCTCGTAAGAAGGGTGATTCGCATCTTCCAGCCCTGCTGTTTGTGTTAAGGATCTCTAGAATCCTAGCCATAATATATAAATACTATGGTTATTTGTCAAGACTCAGCATTTAGTGGCGTATACTGTATTCATGCAGTTCATTATAGGAACAAGCCTTTTCTTCCTAGGTGCCGTATTGGCCAGCTTTATTGGTGTGATAACCGAGCGCGTCTACACGGGGCAGTCGTGGTGGCGTGGAAGATCTCGGTGTAATTCATGTCGAAGGAAACTGAGCTCTCTTGATTTAATTCCGGTACTTTCTTGGGTCTTTTCCTTAGGAAGGTGTAGAACCTGTAAAGCTAAGGTGCCCTTTCTGTATGTTACTTCAGAATTATTCCTCGGAATTCTCTTTGTTTTAGCATATTTCAACCTTGGTTTAAACTTCAAGCTGTTTGTCTTCATTCTTGTACTTTTATCTCTTTTGTTCGTCGTGCTGTATGACCTGCGGCACACTATTGTTCCATGGAGCGGCACGTTTCTCCTTTTTCTTTTTTCGTTATTATTTTTACTCATGGAGACAAAGGCTCTTAGAAGTCTAGAAATGATAGGAGGAGTCGCTGCACTTATAGGAGTATTCTTCCTGCTCATTACTTTTTTCTCGAAAGGGAAGGCAATGGGGCTAGGGGATGCACCCGTGGCTTTTTCATTATCTCTTCTCGCGGGCTCATGGGCGGTGTCTGGTCTTTTGTTCTCCTTTTGGATAGGAGCAGCAGTGGGTATAGTGATCTTATGTTTACGGCGTGGAGGACCTACAATGGGTATAGAGGTCCCGTTCGTCCCGTTTCTCGCTGCTGGATACCTCCTTGCTTTTTTCGTGCATTGGAATCCTTTTATATGAAGGTACTAAATATACTTTTTCGCACAAATAAATTTTCCACAAGAGGGTTTACGATCCTTGAGATGGTCGTGGTAACCGCCATCATTGGGGTGTTGTCTGCAGTGGTAATAGCGCAGCAGAAAAATTTCAATAATTCAACTGTGCTTATAAATACAGCCTATGATCTTGCGCTTTCCTTACGGGAGACACAGTCGCTCGGCCTCTCGAGTAAGAATTACTCCAGTACTGGTACTAATAATGCCGGGTATGGCATATACATAGGAAATAGTGCTAGCTCATATATACAATATGTGGACTCATATCCGGGAGTTGGTTCGGAAAGCACTATTAATAATACTCAGACTCTCGGCACCTACTACTGCCCTCATTCTGCAAGTGACGTAGGCACCCCTGCCGAAAGGCCAGGGAACTGCTTATATGACTCTGCGCAGTCAGAAAAGATTATGACGTATTCGCTAGCTCCAGGATATTCTATACAAAAAATTTATTATTTACCTGGCTCACCCGCTCCGTGGACATCTTTCACATCCGGGGGCAGTAATGTTTTAAATATTGTGTTCCAAAGGCCAAACTTACTACCGATTATGAATGTAAATATTTTTGGAACTAATAAATGGACTTCTGCTGCTGCGATTCAAATTCAGTCTTCAGGAGGAGTTTCAAAGTGCATAGATATAAATCAGTTAGGGGAAATCACCATAGCGAATACGGTTTCTGGAGGATGCACGCAACCATCATGAGATACTTTCGTAAACATTTTGTGACTGAGCTTTCTAAAGGCTTTACGCTCATCGAGCTCATGGTGTCTATCGCGCTCTTTAGTGTTGTGGTGGCAATCGTCGCTGCAGCATTTACCTCACTCTTGAGCCAGAATCGTATTGCGCTCGCGACCAATAACATCTCAAATAACTTGAGTTTTGTGGTAGATAGCATGGAGCGTTCAATCCGCACAGGAAGCGGGTACTCAGCAAATGCTTCTTATTCAGGCGGGGGTGCAGCTTCTTTTAGTTTTACGGATGACCAAGGGAACCCCGTGACATACTCTTCTAGTGGAGGCAGCATTACAGAATGTTACGGTTCAGGCTGCACGGCATCTCCCATGACCGACCCAAACATTACCATTTCCTACCTGAGATTTTATGTACAGGGAGTTGATACGGGAAATGGTGATAACACTCAACCGCAAGTTACCTTTGTGATTAAGGGACAGATGACGACCGATCCAGTCCATGCGCCGGTAAGCTTTGATATTGAGGGGGCTGCAACGATGCGCCAAATAAATATATGATGCACTTTTTCTTAAAAAATCTCGTGAAAAACCAGCCACACACAACACGAGGCTTTACTTTGGTCGAGACCCTGGTTGCAGTCGCCATTATCATGGTTGCGATTCTCGGTCCGTTTGCGCTTATTAAAAATAATATTAATGCCGCGTATATAACACGCGACCAGATTATAGCGAACTCTCTTGCTCAGGAGGGAATAGAATACCTCCGTTTTTACCGTGACACGAACTATCTCTACACGAGGAATAATGCTTCCACTCCGCGAGTGATGTTTTGGGGTATAGATGGTACTACAGGGTCAACCTATAACTGTGTCTCTAATTCCTGCACCGTTGACCCAACGCTTTCTCAGGGAGCTACAGCTCCAACTACACCATTTTCCCAGTGCTCAGGTACGTGCCCGGTGCTATATGTGAGACCCAGCAACTATACCTATACCCAGCAGTCAGCGGGAAATACCGCGACGCGATTTACCCGAAGTTTTACCCTCTGCTACATACAGCCGAGCAGCTCAACGTGTAATGGAACACTTTCAAATGAGGCAAAAGTTTCTGTAACGGTAAATTGGAGCACCTTTGGCAAGAGCTACAGTATTGTACAAACGGATTACCTTCAAAACTGGCTACAATAATATGATTTCTTTTTCACCACTACAAAGAAAAGAGAGTGATTACATGAAAAGCGTACGGAAGCTTCGCGGTGCGGCACTCATCTTTGCGGTTATCTTTACTGCCGTGGTTCTTTCAATAGGTATTTCCCTTGCGGATATTTCCTATAAACAAGTTATCTTGACCTCGCTTGTTAAGCAGTCGAGTTATGCCTTTTATGCGGCGGATGCAGGGCTGGAATGCGTTCTTGAAATGGATCAGCAGTATGACACCTTTGACTTATCTACAGAGCCCATTGGAACAAATGCTGTCAACTCGCCGATATATTGTGAAGGACAATCTTTTCCAAGCAAATTTACTTCCAGTGGCACCCAAAACAGTCAAATAACTACCACTATTCAAATACCTTGTCCCACAGGTTCAAATACAACGTCAAATGCAACGGTGTACGTGTATAAATCTGCTGCCGGCTATGTAATAAATGGGAACACGTACCATGCCCTTATATACGCAAACGGTTTTAATAACTGTAATGCTAGTGATCCAGCGCGTGTCGAGCGCGGCATTATTGCGCGGTACTAAGGAGGAGATGTCAGTAGCGCTCAGTTAGTGCTAGCCGACGGTGGATTTTTTGAGTACGATAGGGGAATGGCGGCAAAGAAGTCAAATAAGGAAGCGGGAAAAGAATCAGCGGAAAGGTCTGTACGGGGCATGGATAATGCTGATCAAAAGGAGCTCGAGCAGCGCGCAGCGCAGCTGCGCGCTGCGGTTGAAAATTACCGTACACTGCAGCATGAAAAGGATGAGTCCCCGATTTCTCCCGAGGCACTCGACTCCTTAAAGCGCGAGCTCGCCGAGCTCGAGGAAGCGCACCCCGAGCTGCGCACGAAAGATTCGCCAACCCAACATGTCTCGGGTGGCGTGTTGCCTGAGCTCAAAAAGACCAAGCATGCCGTGCCGCAATGGTCGCTTAATGATGCCTTTACGAAAGAAGACATTATTGCGTTTGATGAACGCGTCCGAAAGGCGCTTGGTGTGGGTGGGACAGGCGGTGCTGACAAGGGCGCCCCTAGTGCTAAAGGTGATGCGAGCGAGCCGCGCTATGCAGCAGAGCTGAAGATAGACGGGCTACACATCGTCCTCACCTATGAAAACGGCGAGCTCGTTCGCGCAGCAACGCGTGGCGACGGAAAAATTGGCGAGGACGTGACGCATGCCATTCGCACCATTAAGAATGTGCCGCAAATCCTCACGCGCCCGGTGGATCTCATTTGTGAAGGGGAAGTATATATGACACGTTCTGGTTTGGTGAAGCTAAACAAGGAACGTGCGAAAGAAAGCTTGCCGCTTTTTGCTAACCCGCGCAACGCTGCGGCGGGATCTATTCGCCAGCTTGATCCGCGCATTGCCGCGGCGCGTCCTATCTTTATGTTTCTCTATGATATTGACGCGCTTTCTGATGGAAGTGAGAAAGAGAAAGAAAAGGGAAATCAGGGAAAGACTTCTTCTACACTCGAATGGCCGCAAACCCAAAGCGAGGAGCTTGCCTTGCTCGCAGAGCTCGGCCTTCCGACGAATCCGCATACCCTCCATAACACGACGCTCGAGCAAGTCTTTTCGCTTTGGGAAAAGTGGCAGGGCAAGGCGCGTGACAAGGAAGACTATCAAATTGATGGCGTGGTACTAAAGCTTGAGTCGCGGGAAGGGCAGGAGAAGCTTGGCTATACCGGAAAGGCGCCGCGCTTCGCTATTGCGTTTAAGTTTCCTGCGGAGCAAGTGACCACCGTGCTCGAGGATATTTCGCTGAACGTAGGACGCACAGGAGTAGTGACGCCAGTTGCACATTTGCGGCCTGTATCCGTGGCAGGCACAACGGTTGCGCGCGCTACCTTACATAACGAAGATTTTATAAAGGAGAAAGATATTCGTATTGGTGACACCGTCATTTTGCAAAAGGCAGGGGACATTATTCCGGAGATCGTGCAGGTGCTGCCGGAGTTTCGCACCGGCAAGGAAAAGAAGTGGAAGTTTCCGACGCATTCTGCGCTTTGCGGGGGAGATGGAAGGATAGAGAGAGTGCCGGGTATGGCCGCGCATCGCTGCGCGGTGCGCGGTTCCTTTAGCGAGCAGCTCGGGAAACTCATTCACTTTGCCGGAAAGCACGCGCTCGACATCGACGGCATGGGCGAAAAGACCATGCAGCTTTTGATGGAAAAGAACCTTGTCGGTGAGTTCGACGATCTCTTTGACCTCACGCGCGACGAGCTGCTCGCGCTGCCGGGCTTTAAGGACAAATCGGTTGATAATTTGCTTTCAGCTATCGAAGCAGCGAAGAAACCGACGCTTGATCGGTTGCTCGTCGGTCTTTCAATTTTGCACGTAGGGGAAGAGACCGCGCTACTGCTTGCGCAGAAGTTTGGCACTATTGAAAAGCTTTCTCAAGCGAAAGAAGAGGAGATTGCAAATATTAAAGGAATTGGTGAGGTGGTGGCGCGCTCGGTGCGTGCTTGGTTCTCGGACGAACAAAACACACAAATGCTTGAACGACTCCTTTCGCACCTTACCGTGCAGCACGCAGAAGCAGAAGTGACCGACGGTCCGCTTGCAAGAAAAACGGTGGTGGTGACCGGAACGCTTGAAAACTTTTCGCGTGAGGAAGCTGAGGAGGCGGTGCGAAAAGCGGGTGGTGCGGTTGCAGGCAGTGTTTCAAAAAATACGAGCTTTGTAGTTGCAGGAGAAAACGCAGGCTCAAAACGCGCAAAGGCAGAGGAGCTCGGCGTCGAGATCATTGATGAAGGGGAATTTCAGCGCCGCCTGAAAAAATAACGTCCCTGTAATTTTATCGATTTACGTCGTAATTTTATCGATTTACGTCTTTCAGTAAATCTTTATATCTAATAGATATTTATTTCATCGCTATATCGTATAGTGCGCTGATGCCGAAAGATTTCGATGCGTGGAATAGCTACAAAAAGAACCTTGTTGAGGCGCGCAATAACCTACCGATTTTTGAAAGAGAAATATGGTGGTGTTCGATAGGCGTTAATGTAGGCTCAGAGCAGGACGGTACAGGAGCGAATTTTAGCAGACCTGTACTCATTTTTAAGAAAATAAATCAAAATTTATTTTGGGGAATCCCACTTTCTACAAAGATTCAACGTGCACCTGAAAGATATAGCATTGATTTGAAGGGAATTATAAATGACATTCTGCTGTTTCAGCTGCGAGTATTAGATAAAAAGAGATTATCAACGAAAAAAGGAAGAGTGTCTAAAACTGACTATAAAAATATACAAGCACTAATTGTTAAGTTTATAGAACTATAAAGCGTAAAGGCTATCCCTTGCGAGATAGCCAACCTAGGCTTTCGCCTCGGCAAAACGTGTGCCCAAGCGGGCATACCAGAAGTTTAGTATGAGAAATGTAAGTCGTCAAACTTACTTCGATGCAGTACGTAGAGGCGTGTGATACAGTAGGGAATATGGTAAATACGGAGGAGGTGAAAAAGCTTGCGGCGCTCGCTCGCATCAACGTACCTGAAGAAAAGCTGGAGAAATTCGCCCAGGAATTCGAGGCCATTTTGGGCTATGTGGGCCAGCTTGAAAGTTTGGAAGTGCCTGAAAAAACACCGCTTCTTCCGTATACAAATGTGTTTCGAGAAGATGGGAAACCGCACGAAAAAGGGAAATATACGGAGAAGCTCGCCGAACAGTTTCCGGCACGCGAAGGTGACTATCTTTCGGTGAAGCAGATCATCTCGCACGACTAGCGTTCTATGGAAAAAAAGCTCAACGAACTTACGATAACGGAAGCCGCACGCGCGCTGCGCGCGCGTGAATGCACGGTGCGCGAACTTTTCGATGCATGCGTCCAATCAGCGCAGAAGCAGAACGAAGAACTAAACGCATACCTCGAGCTTTTCGTTTCGAATCATGAAACTCTTGAGCCAGATGCAGAGACGCTTGCGGCTATAGAAGAAGCGCAAAAACTTATCGATGCAGAGATTGAAAGCGTGGCGTCGGGTGATGCTTGTGGTGTACCGGCTCCGCTTCTTTGCGGCATACCGCTTGCGATCAAAGATAATATTTTAATTGAAGGGCGCACCTCGAGCGCTTCTTCTAAAATGCTTGAAAACTATACGGCGACCTATGATGCGACGGTCATCAAGAAACTAAAGGCACAGCACGCGATCTTCATCGGCCGCACCAACATGGACGAGTTTGCTATGGGCAGCTCCACAGAGCACTCGGCCTTTGGAAAAACTAAAAACCCCTATGACACGACGCGCGTGCCGGGAGGCTCAAGCGGCGGCTCCGCCGCCGCAGTCGCTTCTCATGGTGCACTCGCCAGCCTCGGCACCGACACGGGCGGCTCCATTCGCCAGCCTGCTGCGCATTGTGGCCTTGTGGGTCTTAAGCCTACCTATGGCGCAGTCTCGCGAAACGGTCTCATCGCGCTCGCATCCTCGCTTGACCAGTGCGGTCCACTCGCGAAGTCTGTCGCTGATGCAAAAATCATTTTCGATGCGCTCAAAGGAAACGACCCGCTTGATGCGACGAGCATTCCGAAAAAGTCTCCGTACCAAAAGCCTGAAGCGAAAGATGCAGGAGCAGCACCGAAGAAATTCCGGATTGGAGTGCCATATCATCTCCTTGAGAATGGGGTCGATGAAGACCTGCTTGCGCATTTTACGAAAACGCTCGAGTCCTTCAAGAGCGCAGGGCACGAAATACTCGATGTCTCGCTTCCAACGAGTTCCTATGCGCTCGCCGTGTACTATGTAATCCAGCCCGCGGAAGCGTCCGCAAACCTCGCTCGCTTTGATGGGATGCGCTACGGCCTTGCGAAGCGCGGAAAGTCGCTCCTTGATGACTATGTCGAAACGCGTACGGAAGGCTTCGGCGAAGAGACGACGCGCCGCATCCTGCTTGGCACCTTTGTGCTTTCTTCAGGCTACATCGACGCATACTATCGTAAAGCCGATGCAGCGCGTGCCGTCCTCACGAAAGAATATGATGAGGCATTTAAAAACGTTGACGTCATCGCATTCCCAACGACCCCTTCTCCTGCCTTTGTCTTTGGCGAAAAGAGTGACCCGGTCTCTATGTACCTTGAAGATATCTTCACTGTCACCGCAAACCTCACCGGTATGCCGGCACTTTCCGTACCAATGGGCATGGTCAGCAGAGAAGGAAAAGAACTCCCAACAGGCATTCATTTCACGGCACCAAAAGGCGCGGAAGACCTCCTGTTCACAATAGGTGCTGCCGTTACCGGCGAAACGCTCTAATACAAGGCTATAATAGGTGCATGTCGAGTACCTATCCGGTCGGTCCCTCCATTCACTTCCTCAACGTCGCGTATTTTTTCGAGCTTCTCTATAACCTGTTTTTTGGCGGACAGTTTTCTTTCGATAACATTGGCGATTTTTTCAGCACACTCTGGCTTTTCTATTCGCTCGTCGCCATTCTTGTGTGCATCATCCTCATTGGCGTGCTCGTGTATCTCATGACACGCATCAAACAGATTCGCGAGGAAGACGATAAAAAATACCAGACCGAGTCCCATGAGGAAGTACATGATAAGCTTGAGGACTCCCGCTGGACGTACATAAAGAATTTAATCGAAAGCCCGAAGGAGAGCGATTGGCGCCAGGCCATTATTGAGGCCGACATCATGCTTGAGGAAGTGCTCCGCAAGCAGGGCTATGAAGGCGCGACGCTCGGTGACATGCTGAAAAGCTCCTCACCTACGCATTTCCGCACGCTTAATGACGCCTGGGAAGCGCACCGCGTGCGTAACGACATTGCACACCGTGGCTCAGAGTTCCAGCTTTCGCCAAACATCGCATACCGCACGATTAACCAGTATGAAAATGTGTTCCGGGAGTTCGGGGAGATTTAGTACGTTTAGGCCAACATCTTTGTTAAGGTTGTTTATTACCCAAAAGTTGGTATACTCGCTCAATAATAGCGGGGTAGAGGAGAGGTACCTCGGGAGGCTCATAACCTCCAGACGCCGGTTCGATTCCGGCCCCCGCAACACGAATCCGACACTGTGGCATACTGTACGCATGAAATTTGTATCATGCCCCTAGTTGTCGACGAACTACTCGAACGAAATATTGCACGACTGCGCCTGCATCCCATGCTGTCGGGACAGCTTGTTCCGCCAAACGCGGAGCAGATTGCACTCACTGGGAAATGGATACTCCCAAATGAGACGAGCATACTTGCCGATGTGTTGGTTTTTCGAAAGGAAGCCGATGCGATCCTTTTCCAGCACCCGGTTGCAACGCTTGAACGCCTTGCGACCGATAAGGAATATCCCTACGGCATGTGTCTTCCGATACGCGATACGGTGTACGCAAGCATAAAGGCGGCGATTGCAAAAAACACCCAGCCGGGTATGCGTGTGCTTAGGAAATTCCTTGAAGAAGGCGGCATCATGCGGCCGTTCTGGGGAATCGATAAAGGAATGTATTTCCAAAATGCGATACAAATCGGTGACACGATACTGGATGTCGCAAACGATACCGTTGACGAAAACAAGATACCAATCATCCTGTATCGCTCTGTTGCAGACGCGCCCATTAAGCCAGTCACGTCCTTTATTGAATATGCGCGCGTAGCCGAATCATACTGGCACCACGATATATACCCTAATTTCTATCTGCCAGAGCTAGCGCCCGTGTTTCCGATGCTGTCAGTGCAGCCCGTGCGCTCAAATGCAGGAATAATCTCGAATTTTCTTGTACTACACATGAATGCTGCTGATATGGCATTCAAAAATCTATACACAGAGTTTGAAGGATACGCATGCGGCCTGGCGCGGCAATTTCTTTTTGAAAGCGATTATGCGGAGAAGCGCCTGCCTCCCGCATTGCTCGAGCAATTGAAAGGCAACGCAGAATTGAAAAAGCTGCAAGAAACATATCCGGACCTATACCGTATTTCAGAAGATCCCGCAGAAACGCGAGCGGCATTCGGTACGTTCCGTCTCGATCCTCCTGATATGCATGTCACCAAGAACCATACACAAAAAGCAGAAGAAATTAGAATTGCGGCGCTCCGCTTGCAACAGGTGCCGTTAGGAAAAGTATAAGAACAATGGGGAAAATATAATATAGTGGGGAAAGTATAAAAAAGCTGGAAGCTCAAACGGTATACTGTCTTTATGAGTGATCTACTGACCCAGGCGAAAGCGATGCGGTTTATTCAAGCGTTTTCGTCACCGCTTGTTTTCCTGCTGCTCTTAGGTCTCGTGGTTGGTGGGCCTAACCGAGCGTATGCATTAACGTGGACGCGGCAAGCAGGTGCACCCTCGCAGCCGATGAGTACCGTGGCAGAATCAGCGAACGGCCAGATCATCGTCACCGGAGTATACGGGGGCACCGAGCAGGGGCTGTATCGCTCGACGGACGGCGGAGTGACCTGGAGCGAAATTCTCACCGCTGCTGCCTCAGGAAATGAACCATGGGAATCAGTCGCGATTTCATCCGATGGCACGCGCATCGTTGGTGTTCAGTATAACGGGCATATCTGGCTTTCGATAAACAGCGGACTCACGTGGAATGAAGTGGGTCCGGGCACAGCTGATACGTGGCTTTCCGTCACGATGTCTGCTAATGGTGAATACCTTGCAGCTGCTTCCACGTATGACAATCTCATTGAGATCTCAAACGACTACGGTGCGACCTGGAACACGGCACCAAATATATCAGGAAAGGAATGGGATGCCATTTCCTATTCTCCCGATGGAAATTATTTAGCGGTGGGCGCAGCGACAACCACCCCTTCACTCGCGGTGTCAACTAACGAAGGACTAAGCTGGACTGAAGATCTTGGTTCGACGGTACCCTGGTATGGGTTAGCAGCGGCAAATGGGGGAGTCCTGCTTGGCGGTGGGAACAATGTTTTGTATTACTCTAACAGCGCCGGAGATTCAGTCGTCGATACGGGATTAAACGATACTGGAAGCTGGGATGCTGCGGCCATAACGCCCGACGGCCAGAGCATGCTTGCAAGCACGGACAATGGCCATGTCTGGTTTTCTGATACCGGAGAAAGCACCTGGCAGGAACAGCATGCCACCAGCACCGTGCAATGGAACGGCGTCGCTATTTCGTCTGATGGTACGAAGGGTGTCGCAATTGATGCGACAGACAATTACCTGTACACGTTTGCGGCTACTGCCCCGAGCACCCCGACCCTTACCACCGCAACGCCTGCTGACACTTCCGTCTTACTTACCTTCACTGCACCCACGGATGATGGGGGGAAACAGGTTACCGATTACCAAGTCGAGTATTCTCTGTCTGGGAAAAATTCTTGGGCGACAGTTGCCGATGGTGTCTCTACCTCGACGAATGCGATCGTAACGGGACTCACGAGCGGAACGGCCTATGACTTCCGCGTGAGTGCTGTGAACAGTATCGGGACAAGCACGCCTTCTGCAATGCTAACCGCTACGACCACTGGCACGGCACCGTCGACAGTGCAAAATACGTCATCAGGATTTTCGGGACAGCTGAGGGTTCCACAGATTGCGGCACAAATGCCTGTCTCTGTGTCTACTAATTCTGAAAGCGAATTGCAGAATCTGGAAGCTGAATACCAGGCGCTGCTGCTGAAAATGCCGGGAAGGGAAGGTTCTCGCGTCGCTACTACCAGTAATATGTTCACGAGAGACCTTAAAAACGGTATGAGTGGCAGTGATGTTAAGGCATTGCAGTTACTCCTCATTTCAGTAAACACAGGGAAAGCAGCGCAGGCACTCGCGGCAAACGGCGTCACGGGCTATTTTGGCGCACTCACGAAGGCGGCATTAGTTGAATACCAAAAAGCGCACGGCATATCTCCTGCAAGCGGCTATTTCGGCCCACTTACGCGCGCATATATAGTGGCCCATACGTAGCGAGTAGTGAGAGTAGGTCATTGTATAATGTCTCTATGCGAAAACTCATCATGTGGAATTTGGTGACCCTCGACGGGTACTTTGAAGGTGAGAAGCCGTGGGATTTGGCGTTCCATCAGAGCATGTGGGGTCCTGATCTCGAGAAGTTTATTATCGAGCAGCTCAAGACTGCTGAGATGCTCGTCTTTGGCGAGAATACCTATAAAGGTATGGCCGAGTATTGGTCTCAGCCGAAAGAGCAGGAAGAAGGTCAAGACGAAGTCGCGGAGCTTATGAACAGCCTTCCAAAAATAGTCTGCTCGACCTCCCCCACGTCTGCAGAATGGCAAAACTCGACGGTAATAAAAGATGCGGTCGCAGAAATTCAGAAACTCAAGCAAGAAGGCGAAGGGAATATGTTCGTTTTTGGCAGCGCCATCCTTTCAGAATCGCTCATGAAGGCAGGGCTTTTTGATGAATACCGGCTCGGTGTCGCACCGATTTTCCTTGGAAAGGGAAGGCACTTATTTGCCGAAGGCATTCCACACCAGAAGCTCGCCCTCCTTGAGGATCAGCAGTTAGAGAGCGGAGGAGTGATTTTGCGGTATGCACCAGCTAATAACTAATATTGAGATATGGAGAAGCAGTACAAGATAGTTATCTACGTTCCTGAATCAGCTGCCGACAAGGTGCGTGAAGCTATGGGAAATGCCGGTGCAGGTGTAATAGGGAACTATACTTTTTGCACGTTTACGATGAAGGGTATGGGAAGATTTAAGCCAGGAGAAGGAGCAAATCCGACGATCGGTGAAGTGGGAAAAATGGAGGAAGTTGAAGAAGAAAGAATTGAGACGGTGTGCCATGGTGACAGACTTAAAGCCGTCATCGCCGCAATTAAAGACGCGCATCCGTATGAAGAACCCGCGCTTGATGTATATCCGATAGAAATTATCTAGTGACTAGATTTTTTGATCGGTGAATAGCACCGAAGAAGATATCTCACGCCAGATGCGGCATGGGTGTTCGTGAACGGTGCCTTCGCTTGCGGCGAGCACGTCGAGCGCATCGCGCTTATTTTCTCCGGTAACGAAAAGGACGGGATGTGTGATCATTCGAAAGAAGGGAATCGTACAGGTGATGCGGAGCCGTTCGGGGTTCTTATCGTTTGCATCATAGGCGGCAACCCAATGATTTTCATCATTGAAGGTTGTCTCAAAGAACGTCGGATCTTCAGGAAAGGGCATGATGCCTGAGGTATGCGTGTCCGGACCGACCCCTACCGTAGCAATAATGGGGCCGTGATTTTTGGCGACCCAGGTTCGTAACGCTTTCTCGAATCCTGCCGCGGCTTCCTCTATAGTTTCATTCTCGCGAATCTTCGTTTCAATAAATTGGGCTCCGCGTTCTTTTGCTTTCTGATAAAACTCAGTTGCTTGCATTTGCGCGAAATTATTTTTCAAAGGATCTGTTGAAAATCGTTCATCTAAGACAGCAACGGTGCTGTGTGGGCCGAAGTGTTCTGTGTCGAGCAGGTCAAGAAGCTGGAGGGAAGAGCCACCAGAAGAGAGAAAGAGGAATGGCAGGGAAGCATAGGAACGAAATATTTCGGAAAGGTAGCGCGCAGTCTCAAAAGCAACTTCGCTGTTGGTTTCGTGATGGATCTCCATACTTCCATTCTAATATGGAGTAAATAGGAAAAGGCGTGTATAGCGCATGAATACGGGAAAATGCTACGATAAATGTACTCGTAAAGCTGCTACCTATGAACCCTGAACGCACGCCAGCGCAATACAAGGCATATCGAAAGCCGTCCTGGGCACCACCGTCCTGGGTTTTTGGGCCAGTATGGTCAGTGCTCTACCTTTTGATTGCCATTTCTTTTGGCTACGTGGCGTATCTATTTATAGGAGGGAATATTTCTTTTTGGATAGTACTGCCGTTTTTATTGAACCTGATCTTTAATGCTGCGTATACACTCCTGCAGTTTCGCTATAACAAATACGTGCTCGCTTCGCTTGATGAGGTGCTCGTCGCAGTGACGCTCCTCTGGGCGCAGGTTGCCATCTTTCCGACTGCAGCGTGGGTTTCGTACCTAAACATCCCATACCTTGCCTGGGTATGTTTCGCGAGCGTGCTTCAGATTACCATTACGGTTATGAACGGGAAGGTAGTGGATAAAGAGGGGCGAATCAAGAAAGGTAGTTGAGCAGAAATATGAGCACAATAATCCCGGAATTTAAGCCTGACCTTACCCCGAAAGAAATGCTCGAGCTCGGCGTCTTTGGTGGCGCGTACTTTGCTGACGCGCCAGAAGCATTCAAAGAGTTTCCGAAAAGTTGGTTTACGCATGCAAAACTCAGCCCCGATGGCAAGCCACGCGCAACGCTAAACTGCTTCGGCGTGAATGCTTCGCAGCCGCGCTCGGTATGGATTGAAAAAGGATGGATTGCGAAAGAAGACCCGCTCGGATGGTTCCAGTGGTATTGCCGCTATACGATGGGGCGCCGCTTGCCGGAAGAAGATGCACGGCAGATTCGGCGCTGGCATGCTATTGGCCGGCACATTAGCCAGCTGAAGCAGCACTGTCGCCCGGGCGATAGCACCTGCCGTCCACGCCAGCGCCAGGCCATTCTCCACTGGGCATACGACAGCAGGAAGATGTAAATACGGGCAAGATGAGCTGATTAACGCTTTGCTCATATACCTTCGGGTAGTATGGCAGTCTATGAACGAATTCTTACAGAAAAAACTTGGTGAAGTATTGGCGTTTGCGCGGCTTGGGAGTGATACTTTGGATAAAGGTAGGGAAGGCTTCGTGCAGATTATGCAGCCTCAGGAGCTGGATACTCTCAAAGAGCGTTTTAATAATCTCGAGCAAAAAGTTGCCGGGTTTGCCGCGCAGGAAGATGTGACGCAAAAAGTAGAAGAGTCTGCTAGCAAGACACAGGAAAAAGTATCCTCTATGCGCGATACCTATATAGGTGATTCTTGGAACGAGAGCAGTGAGGTGCTCGAGTGGATGGGATTTTATACCGGTGCCTCACTTGTGCATTGGTATCTCGTGCAAGGTGCGGCGCAACAAGGCGCTTCGGTAACGCCTTCACTAAATACTCTCGGAGACATTGCTTCCGAAGCAATTGCGCTTTATGGCTCGCTCTTTTCTGCTGATGAAAAGTTTTTGCAGGGAATTGGTGCAAAGGCAATGTAGCAAATCATTACAAACTGTCTACATACTCGCCTCGGCTTCTTCGCTTTCGATTTGCTCAAGCATTTTTTCAGCGACCTGCTCCGCGGTATCCACGGCCATACCCGGGCGGCCGGCGCTTGAATTATATTTCTCACCCTTAGCGTTTGCACCAAAGTCAGTCGCCGTCATTTTTGGATGGAAGACGCTCACAGTGATGTGATCTGGCGCAAGCTCCTCGCGCGAGGTAAGGGAAAGTGCGTTAAGTGCATACTTTGTGGAGGCATAGGCAGAGAGCTCGGTGTAATAGTTTTTGGAAACGCGCGAGCTTACGTTCAGGATCATGCCACCGCCTTGTGCGCGCATACTAGGGATGACTTTTTGCATGGCACTCACGACGCTGAACACGTTCAACTCCATAATGTCGCGGTACTCATCCATGTTTATGTTCTCTAGTGATGAGCGCATGCCCTGGCCCGCGTTATTCACGAGAATATCGATGCGGCCAAATTTCTCCATGGTCTTATCAATCATATTTTGAATGTCTTCTTCCTTGCGCATATCGGTAACGACGGCGAAAGAGTTAGGGATTTCCACCTCGAGCTCCTTAAGCTTTGCTTCGTTACGCGCCGCGAGCACAACCTTTGCACCACGCTCGGCGAGAAGCTTTGCCGTTGCAAGTCCAATGCCGGCTGAGGCTCCCGTCACAATTGCTACTGAGTCCTGAATTTTCATAGTTCGTCGTTGTTATTTTTACTAAATAAATGCCTTGTATATTTATCACACAGATACTCTCATCATACGGGCTTTGCATGTGGTTGCAATGAATACGGTATAGTGGGGTATATGGATGAGCACTATGACTATGTGATTGTGGGCGCAGGGATAGCGGGCCTTTCCGCTGCGTATTATTTAAGCGCTGATGGATACCGCGTACTGGTGCTCGAAGCAACTGACGGCACCCAAAGCGCAAGCTATGCTTCCACAGCAGAGATGAATCATGACCCCGATGCAGCGTGGGAGCATGTCATGGAAGTATTTAGAACCGAGGGAGCAAAAGATATCTGGGAAGTTTCAGAGAGGGGTATTGAGCTCTTAAGTGAATTCTCGCACCAGCTTGGTGAACCTCATTGGAATGCGCAGCGGGTGCCGGCCCATTTTTTCTCATATACCACCGAAGGCGTTGCGCTTTTGGAAAAGAAATTTGAACAGTACCAGAAGATCGGTGCCAACGTCACGCTTGATGTGGCGCCGCAGCTGCACCCGAGCATTCTTGCGGTACTCACCACCCATGGCGACGGCGTCACCAACAACCAGCAGATCTTGAAAGGACTTGCGCATGGTGTGCGAGAGCACGGCGGAAAGATTTTGTATAACACGCGTGTCACCGGGTTGGATCAGAATAGAGTGCGCGCAGTCATGCCGAAGAGTATGCAGGCTGTTGAAAATTCTGCTCCTGCGTCAGGAGAAAGTGTTGAGTACTCGGGCGAGCATATCATCATTGCGACGGGAGACGGCGGCGGTCTCTTGCCCGATCTTAAGATCAAGCGAAAGCGTACCTTTGTGGTTTCGTATAAGACCCCTGAGCAGCTTCCAGAACTTTTCCGAGATTCCGTCCTTTGGGATACCGACGCGCCGTACCACTACATTCGTTCTTTTGCGGGGAACCGCCTGTGGGTGGGTGGAGAAGACGTTTTTGAGCATGAATATGAGCCTACGCCCGAGCATGATGCAGAAAAATATGCCCGCATAGACACCTATGCGCGCGAGGTTCTCGGCATTGATAGCACCTATACCCACCAGGCGACTTGGAGCGGGCTCTTCTACCCGACCGCGCGCAGCGTTCCTTATATAGGTGCAATTCCTGGCACGCCGTACATCGCGAGCACAGGCTTTGGCGGCACGGGAATCGTCACGAGTTTTCTTTCTGGATACCTGCTCGCGGCATGGAAGCGGGGCGAGCTTCTCGAGTATCAGAAGTATTTTGCGCTTGATTGGGAATAGGAGTTATATGAAAGTAAAAACTAAAGAAAATACAAAAGTTGAAGCGCAAGAAAAAGGATTCGTCTATATTCTCGAGTGCGCAGATGGCACCCTCTATACCGGCTCGACGAATGACCTAACGCGCCGGCTCACCCAGCACAACACCTCCAAGCAGGGAGCACGCTACACAAAAATGCGTCGCCCGGTTGTGCTTAAATATAAAGAAGAGCTTCCGAGCCTTAGTGCGGCGCGTTCGCGCGAAGCAGCCCTGAAGAGACTTCGCAGGAAAGAAAAGCTCGCCTTATTTTCATCATCTTCACTTTCATAACACCCGCATGCACAAGCTTCGCTCGCGACCCTTCAAGTTTTCACATTCCATTTTAGGAAATGCGCTGCTCGTCATCATCGAGCTTGTTCTATTGCACGCCTTTGTGTTTTCGCATTTACCGCAGGCAGCAAGCATAAATATTGGAATCATTCTCCTCGCAGCGGTGATCGGTTCAGTCATGACCATCTATCTCGCCACAGAAATTATCGAAGAAGTGCGTGGTGCGCTTCATATGATCACACTCTTGTGCGGTATCGTGCTTGAATTTGTGCTCTTTTTCCTCTTCCAATACCTTTTCCTTATGCGCGTGCAGCCGGGGAGCTTTCCAACGCTCCAGCTTGATCCGCTCAGCCTCATGCTCCATAGCGTCATGGTCTTTGTCTTTAACCCGCTCTATCTTCCTGCAACCGCAAGCGGCCGAGCACTTTTGCTCGTGCAAACGTTTGCTGCGCTCGCGCTCGTACTCTTTGTGCTCCAAAACATTGGTGAGTTCCGAAAGAAATCACTTGATAGGGAGGGATAGGAAAGCATACCCGTGCCTTGTGTAAGGCGGGCGAGTTATTAACACAAAAGAAATACCCGCAGGAAAGCGCAAGCTATACTGCAGATAATGTCCCTCGCCCAAAAAGTGGTTCGCTGGCTGCCCCTTACCTTCATTTTTTTCATCCCCCTCCTCGTGCTTTATGGATGGACCTTCCATAATGTGTACTTCACGAGTATCCTGCCGACCTTCACGCCGATGAACCCGGTCACGGCGAGCTGCTTCCTCGCCTGTGCCTGCTATCTTTTCCTCGAATGCGCACCCGTTGCGCCGCACGTGCCGGAACGCGTGCGTCATCTCGTGCGCCGGATTGTGGCAGGGATGTGTCTTCTCGTAGGAGGGTTACTTTTGCTTAAATATGGTACCGGCATCGATATTCCAATAGACCGCATCTTTTTCACGAGCCGCCTTGGCATCAATCGAATGGCGCCGGCGACTGCGGCTGACTTTTTCATGCTTGGAAGCGCGCTCCTCTTGCCGCATGCGTGGCGCTTTGCACGAAATATCCTCTATAGCGCAGTTATTCTGGTAGCACTCTATGCTATCGCTGCCTACCTCTACAATTTCGTGGGCGTCTATGGCCATTCCATCTATAACCCCGTCGCGCTGCATACTGCCGTGATGTTCGTGCTGGTTGGCAGCTATCTCTATTGGAAAGACAGCAGGAATGAAACGGAGGGTATCTGGCTCTGGAAAGTGCTTTCGCATTGGTTCTTGAACCTCAGCATCATTAAAAAGTTCCTCTATGGTTTCGGTACGGTGGTTATTATCATGGTGCTTTTCTCCGCGTATGCACTGTACTCCATCAATAGCATTACCCGCATCTATCAAGCGCGTGAGCAGAGCATTGGCACGGCGCAGCTCGCGCTTAAGCTCGAGGTGGACACGCTGCAGAGCCGGTTGAATTTTGAAAATTTCTTGAAGACTGGGGATCCGTCCTATGCGTCGGCAATTCCTTCGGTGCGTGCGCAGGTGGCTGCAGAGCGTGCTGAACTTCGCCAGGACACAAAGCTTCCCGAGACTATTACGTTGCTCAACGAATACGAGGCAAGTCTTCCACAGCGCGTCTCACTCGCAGACAGTATCATTGCGGCAGTACTTGCAAAAAAGCCAGCCGCAAGCTACCAAAGTCTTCTTGATCAACGAAACGAGTTAATCGACCAGTCAAAGACGTATCTTTCTAAAATTGCGGACAATGAGGCAGCTTCAGTGGCAGGTTCTGCTGCAAAAGCACAAAACGAATTACGTACTATTGAGGTAAACCTTACCTTCCTCTCTATCATTGTGCTCTTCCTCATCACCGTGCTTTCAATCATGACCACGCGCTCCATTCTGCAGCCGGTTGAACAGCTGAAGTCCCAAGCCGCACGGCTCGCGAAAGGGGACTGGGCAGCGCGCTCCAATGTCACGACGCGGGACGACCTCGGCTTGCTCGCGCACTCCGTCGATGAGATGGCTGACTCACTCCAAAAGCGCACCGTTGAACTCGAGCGTGAGAAAGTAAAAGATGAGGCGATACTTTCCTCTATTGGGGATGGGGTAATGGTTGCGGATACTGCCGGAAAAATTATTTATTGGAATGCTGCTGCACAGACCTTGCTCGGTATGCCCACTGATGGGAGTACGCCGAATGCAAGCGATCCTCATGCCGGCGTATTCTACGTTGATGAGAAGACTCCCGTGCCAAGTGAGGATCAGGCGTTTGCGCGAGCCCTTAAGGGCGAGCGCGTCGAAGCAATGTCAATCTTTTTGCGCCATTCAGCCCTTCCTAATGGGCGCTTCCTGAGCGTGACCGCACAGCCGGTGCGCCTTGCGAGCGGCGAGCTCATTGGTGCCGTCGCTATCTTCCATGATATTACTAAGGAGCATGAAGTTGATAAGTCAAAGACGGAATTCGTTTCGCTGGCTTCGCACCAGCTTCGCACGCCGCTCACCTCCATTAAATGGTATGTCGAGCTCTTGCTTGAAGACTCCAAGAAACTCACGAAGGCGCAGCGTGAATATGCGCATGAAATTCAGGAAGCCATGGTGCGCATGAATACGCTCGTGGCGGCACTGCTCGATGTCTCACGTCTCGACCTTGGTACGTTCATCATTGAGCCAGAGCCGGCAGACCTCATTCACGTGATGCAGGGAGCTGTTGATGAGCAGGCACCGCTTTTCCCACAAAAGAAGCAGACCTTTACCTTCACCCATCCCGAAAGCGTGCCGCAGATACCGATTGATGAGAAGCTGCTCCATATCATCGTGCAGAATCTTCTTTCAAATGCCTATAAATACACGCCAGAGGGCGGCACTATTACGCTTTCGCTTGAGAAAACTGCAGAAGGGTACAACCTCATCTGTGCAGACAATGGCTACGGCATTCCAAAAGGCCAGCAAAATAGCGTCTTTAAGAAGCTCTTCCGTGCCGACAACATCCGCACGCTCGATGTAGAAGGAACGGGTCTCGGGCTCTATATCATTAAGACTATTGTTGAGGCAGCAGGCTGCAGCATTTCCTTCGTGTCAGAAGAAGGAAAAGGAACGACCTTCACCATCCACATACCGCAGAGCGGCATGAAGGCAAAAGAGGGTACAAAGGCGCTTTCAGGCACGCTTTAGGCTATACTAAGAATATGACTGACGGTAAAAAGATCCTTATCGCTGAAGACGAGAAGCCGCTTGCGAAAGCGCTTGCGCTTAAATTTGAAAAGGCAGGCATTGACGCAGATATCGTGAACGACGGCGATGCTCTGAAAGAAAAACTTAAAGAAGGCGGCTACGCATTGCTCCTCATGGATCTTATGATGCCGAAGCATGATGGCTTCGCGGTAATCGAGCAGCTTAAAGAAGAGGGAAATACGATGCCTGTCGTGGTGATGTCTAACTTAAGCCAGGACACCGATAGGAACCGTGCAGCAGCAGCGGGTGCAGCGCATTATTTTGTGAAGTCTGATGTGGGTCTTGGTGACATTGTGACCTACATTCAGGACACGCTATCCAAATAAACCATGGAGCAACAAGATATTCTTCAAATCCTTGTTGAGCAAGACTACATAACGGCAGAAAATGCCGAGGAAGCAAAGACGCAGGCGGCGCGACAAAACAGTACACCGATCGAATACCTCCTTCGCCAGGAGCTCCTCGATGAAACTACCCTCGGCCGTGCGATGGCAGAGCATTATCACACTACCTATACCGACCTTTCTGCGCGGAGTCCTTCCGCGGAGGTGCTTGCAATGATTCCTGAAACGGAAGCGCGACGGTTGCGTCTCGTGTTTGTGGAGGAGAATCAAGACGGGTCCCTTCGGCTTGCAAGCGACTCACTGCAGGAGCCAACCCTTGCAGAAGAAGCGCAAAAACTTTTCCCCGGAAAAGAGCTTCACCTCACCTATGCGTCGCCCCAGCAGATTGACCTGTACCTCACCCGCTACCAAAAGGAGCTGAATACGCGCTTTGCAGAAATTGTGAAGCATGACCGCCGCGTCGCGCCGGAGCTTTTTGACGAGATCATCCGTGACGCGCTTTCGTACAATGCGTCTGACGTGCATTTTGAGCCGGCGCGCGACGCGACGGTGATTCGCTTCCGCATCGACGGTGTCTTGCAGCATGCCGGTACTATTTCACGCGAGCACTATGAAAGCGTGTTGAATCGCATGAAGATTCAGTCTAACCTGCGCACCGACGAACACTTTTTGCCCCAGGACGGCGCGATTCGTTTTGAACGAAAAAATGAAAACGCTGCGCCGATAGATTTGCGTCTTTCTATCGTGCCGACCCTAGAAGGGGAAAAGGCGGTGATTCGTATTCTTGCGGAATATATCCAAAGCCTTTCCTTTGAAGCGCTTGGTTTCTCCGCACACCATCGCGAGCTCCTTGCGCGTGCTTCGGCAAAACCATTCGGTATGATCCTCACCGTGGGCCCGACAGGTTCCGGAAAGACCACCACGCTCTATGCGCTTTTGCGCCAGCTTAATACGCCGGAAATAAACATCACGACGATTGAAGATCCGGTTGAATACCGCATGGCAGGGACGAACCAAATTCAGGTAAATCCAAAAACGGACCTCACCTTTGCGCGCGGCCTTCGCGCGGTAATGCGCCAGGACCCAAACATTATTCTCGTGGGCGAAATTCGTGACCTCGAAACGGCAGAAACGGCGGTGAATGCCGCACTCACCGGCCACCTCATGCTCTCCACTTTTCATGCGAATAATGCCGCAAGCGCTATTCCCCGCCTGCTCGATATGCAGGTGGAACCGTTCCTGCTTGCGTCGACGCTCGAGCTCCTGGTGGCGCAGCGCCTCGCGCGCCGCATCTGTGAAGCATGCCGCGTGAGCTATGAAGCCTCACGCGCCGAGCTTGAAAAATATTTTGACAGCAGCGAAGGTGGCGCAAAGAAATACTTCCCTGAGGCAAAGGTTACCCTGTATCGCGCAAAAGGATGCGCAACCTGTAACGGGTCAGGATATAAGGGCCGTGTGTCCATCGTCGAGATGATTGAAGCGACTCCGGAACTTAAAGAGCTCATCGGGAAGCGACCATCCGCAGGGGCAATTGAAGAGCTCAGTACCAAGCAGGGAAATAAGACGCTCTTTGAAGACGGGCTTGAGAAGGCGCGCGCCGGCATCACGACTATCGAGGAAGTGGTGCGTGTTGCGCCGGCGCGCTAACTATGGAGAACACTGCTCACCCGCTCACCCTCAAGCGAAAGGCTTTTTTACAGGCACGCTCGTTTGGTCTCCAAAATGAATCCCGTTTTTTCATACAAAATCTTTCCATCCTTGTTTCAGCGGGAATGAATATTGAGACGGCGCTTGCTTCCGTATACGAAGAGCTACATCCAGGACGCATGCGCTCCGTGGTGAAGGAAATTTTGCAGGATGTGGATGAAGGCATGTCTTTCTCCAAGGCACTTGAGAAGGCAGGCGTGGTGAATTCCTATACGCTTGCGCTCGTCACGATTGGCGAGACCTCCGGGCAACTTTCAAAAAACCTTATGATTGCCGCAGCACAAAATGAAAAAGAGGCTCAGTTCCGCTCGCGTATTCGCTCTGCGCTCGCGTACTCAAGCTTTGTGTTGATCATCGCGCTCGTGGTGGGAATCGGCACGGCCTGGTATGTCCTTCCGCAGATTGCCACCTTCTTCACGGCCTTTAACGTGCCGCTCCCGCTCAGCACCCGCATCATCATAAGCACGGGAAGTTTTTTGCAGCGTTTTGGCTATATCTTCATTCCTGCCTTCGTGCTTGTGTTTCTCTCGCTCTTTTATTTCCTTTTTTCGTTTCCCAAAACGCGCTTCATCGGCCATACGGTGCTCTTCCATCTGCCGCTCTTTAAGGAACTCATTCGCAGTACGGAGATTTCGCGCTTCGGGTTTATCGTCGGGACGATGATCCAGGCAGGCACGCCGCTTCCGATTATCTTCGATATTCTTCCCACCACGACCACCTTCAAAAACTACGCGTCACTTTTTGAATACATGGGTGACCGTATCGATGAAGGATATTCGTTCCAAAAACTTTTTGCAGAATATAAAAACCTTTCCTCGGTGCTTCCCAGTGCGGTTCGGCAGATGGTCGTAGCAGCCGAAAAGTCGGGCACGCTTTCCGATACCTTTATTAAAGTGGGCACGCTTTATGAAGGGAAGGTAGATGCCGCCTCGCGGAATATTCCTGCCTTTCTTGAGCCTGCACTCATCCTCGTCATTGGCTGTATTGTCGCCTTCCTCTGCCTCGGTATCCTGCTTCCGATTTATCAGATAGGTCTCCACTTTTAATATGGCTCATATTGCGCCGAGCCATGGTGCTCGCGGCTACTCGCTCATCGAGCTACTCGTGGCGCTCGCTATTGCCGGAGTCATTGGAGGCGTGGTTGCTACCTCGAATTCTGCCGTGCTCGCTACGTATAGCCCACGACAGGCAAGCCAAACACTGCTTTCTATCCTTGCGGACGCGTCGCTTCGCTCGCGTACCGAAATGCTTAATAGCGCATGGGGAGTGAAAGTACTTTCGAGTCCAAGTGAAGCAATTGAATTTGAGGGAAGCACGTATGCCACCCGCACCGTCGCACAGGATCGTATTTTTGCCTTGCCTGGTGGGATTACGCTCAGTGGTGCTACGGAGATAGACTTTGCAAAATTTACGGGCCTTCCGGCAAGTGTTAGCACGACCACCTTCAGTACCACGTATGCTTCGAGCTCGGTCGTCACTTCGAGTATGGGAGCTTCAAGTTAGACATGAGGATAGATAGGAAAAATTCATGATAAAAGCCAAGGTAAAAAACACGATAAGAAAAGAGAACGATACGAAACGGCAAAGAGCACGGGGCATGAGTGTTGTCGAAGCGGTGGTGGCGGTTTCCATCTTTGGAGTAGTAGCGACCATTGCAATGAATGCCTACCTCTATGCCAACAACGCTTCAGAGCGTGCAGCTAATTCATCCAAGGCCTGGTGGCTTGCGGAAGAGGGTATAGAGGCGAGCCGTTCCATTCGTGACCAATCTTTCAGCATGCTAACTCCGGGAACACATGGCCTTTCACAAAGTGGAAACAAATGGTCTTATAACGGAACCGCAGACTATACCGATGGGTATATGCGTACCATTGCACTTACCTCACTGGATGCCGATCATGTCCAGGCAACCTCGAGCGTGAGTTGGAATACTCAGGGTGCAACCTCCACCGTCTCTCTTGCTGAGCAGTTCACCAATTGGCGAAAGAGCATTGGCACGGAAGTTGCCTATACGAGCATCGCTACCTCCTCGGCTACCCTCACGAAGGGAAATGCTGAACTAACGGGGCTTAGTTTCTCTACTACGGGTGATATCGCAACGACGACTATTACGGCATTCAGAGTTTCGTGGTCAGGGGGAAGTGGTGGCAAGATCACGCTTAAAAATATCTATAGCCCAAATACCACTACCGTCTTCGGACCGGGAGCTGTTGATAGTGGTGCAACCACGACACTCAGTAAGAGTATTGTGCTCAGTGGTGCTGCGACCCAGTCTTTCCAAATACTTTTTAGCGGAAATATAAAAGGCTACACAATAACGATCGCTCCTATCTTTGATGATGGCTCAAGCGAAAGTGTTAGCCTAAGCGAATAAGTATGAAAAGGAGAACCACTCACTTCAAAGGATATTCGCTCATCGAGGTTATTATTGCCGTGGCGTTGCTTTCGCTGCTCTCGCTGACGGCTACCTCGATTCTTATGGTCTCACTTCAGGCGGAAAAGCGAAACGCGGCAATTAGTGCGGTGGATCGAGAAGCAAATTTTGCCCTCTACCAAATTTCTCAAGCAGTAAGGAATGCAACCGTGATAAATACTCCCTCCACCAGTGCTACTTCAAGCACGCTCTCTCTCCAAGTTGCCGGTTCTGCTTCGCCTGTGATCTTTGCACTTTCCGGAAATACGCTTACCGAGAATACAGGTTCAGGTGCAAGCCAGCTTACCACAGGGGATGTGAAGGTGACGCAGTTTTCAGTATCAAACTTGAGCGTCTCGGGCACCGATGGTTCTTTCCGAGTAGTGCTCACCCTTAGCGCAGCAAATCCCGCAGGCACGTCCTATCAGAATTTTTCCCGCACTTATTACGCAACAGTCACCCTTCGATGATATGACACATTTCTATCTAAAACCTTGTGCTACTCATCGCCCTCGTGGTGGGCAGCCGCGCGGCTTTGCCTTTCTCTATGTCATCATCATTATTACGAGCATTCTGACCGTGCTCGCGCTTGGTGCTGGCACCATTGGCGCCTTTGCAACGACACGCACCGACACCGCGGCAAATGCAGCCAAGCTACGCACTATGGCAGACCAGTGTGGGGAAATTCTTCTGATGAATGTGCGAAATTCAACGAGCCTTGTTTCAAGCGGCACGCTCTCGGTGCAGGGAAGTACGTGCACCTATTCTATTAGCGGTACCGCGCCGACAAAGACCATCACGCTGAGCGACCAGTATGCAACACTCTACAAGAACATCACTATTACGACCTCTCAGGTTACACCAACAATTGTTGCGAACTGGACGGAGACGCCGTAGGCGGGTGTTTAAGTGGAAGAAGATCTGAATGATGCGATAAAAGAAAAGGCCGGCGATGCTTTGCATCGCCGGC
>JARIGN010000001.1 GCA_029288835.1 Candidatus Kaiserbacteria bacterium | reverse complement strand
CACACCAAAACGCAGCAGATTCTGGAAGACCTGGAGGACGCAGCCCCAGGCGGGAGCCCTGCCGATGCAGTCACAGGCGGTGGGGATGATTTGGAAGCCGGAAGGGAGCGAGGTATCGGTTTGGGCGTGGGCGAGGAGTGGGAGTGCTACAGCTCCTAGTAAAGTAAAAGTTACGAAATAGATAACTCTTTTTTCAGACATACGTTTATTCTATTGTAATTCATAATTGCTATAAAAATCTGCTCTTCTCCACCCAATACATTAGCAATTAGTACTATATTTATGTAAACAATATATACTGTTTTAATGAAAGCAAAGCTAGATTTGCGAATGAAAGCTATTGCTTTACGAGAACAAGGATATTCTTTAAATGAAATATCTGAATCACTCCATATCTCAAAATCTTCGGCATCTCTTTGGACAAGAAATATTATTTTAAAAGATCCTATAAAGGACATTCTTTTTGAGAAAAGAATTAAGGGTAGACAAAAAGCTTCCGCCGCATATAAGGCAAAAACAGATTTAAAACTTGTAGCAGCAGGAGTGTATGCAAGAGATATAGTTACTCGCGTTACGCTATCCGCTGATACGGAAAGACTAATCTGTTCTCTTCTCTATTGGTGCGAAGGTGTAAAGATTCGCCGATCTAATTCATTTGGATTTACGAATTCTGACCCTAACCTCGTCAAAGTTTTTCTTCAGCTACTACGAAGAAATTTTTCTATAGACGAACGTAAACTACGAATTACCCTTCATATTCACGAATATCATAATCCAGAAAAGCAATTGCAGTTTTGGTCAAATGTGACTAATATACCTATATCGCAATGTCACAAACCGTATCTTAAGCCTAATTCCGGTTCTCGCATACGTGAAGGATACGAAGGATGCATAACTATACGATATTTTGACACAGAATTTGCACGAAATTTTGAAGCGATAGCGGTAGAGTTTTTAAAGAAGGGCCTATAGTTTAAAGGTAAAATTTACGGCTCCAAACCGTGAGTTCCAGGTTCGAGTCCTGGTGGGCCCGCATTATTAATGGAATACTTGATACTGAAACAGATAACCTCCGGCGCGATGCCGGAGGTTAAGGTTAAGGGCTCATCTTTTTATGGTAGTGAGTCGCGGATACACAAAGGTACTAAAAGTTGAGGGAAAGTTCGCGAGACGTTCGAGCCGTTCAGGCGTGCGCCAGGCCCCGCCTGCGGTTCAGCCGAAGGGTGCCGCCGATGAGGCCGACACCCAAAAGCATCATTGCCCAAGTCGCCGGCTCAGGAGCCGCCGAGATGTAGCTCTGGTGGCTGTCGGTAGACGTGTACTGCGGGACGAGCGCCGGATTGATCGGGTGCTCCTCCGCCTGCACAAGTGCCGAATTGAGCGCGGTCGTGACGGCGGGGTTCGAGTTCACCAGGCTCACGCCCGGATATTCGATCGCCCAGACCGCCTCCTGATCCCCCTCCTTCTGCACGATGTCCGTCGTGCTTTCGAAGTTGAGGGCCAGGTAGCCCATCTCGCCGATCTGCGTGCTCGAGAGCGTGTTGCCGGCGAAGTCGGTGGTGACCGGCCCTAGCGTGTAGCTCTCGCTCTGATCCCCCTCCACTGAGCGGTGCAGAAGGTCGTCGCAGAGCACCTGCAGGGTTACCACCGCGGACGAGCCGCTGAAGGAACCCGTCAGGTATTGCCCGGCCGGATGCGCGTTGAGGTTCACGCCGATCGCTGAGTCCGTGATCTGCACGGTGTCACTGGAGGATGGGTCCTCCGTGGCATAGGTGACATTGAAGGTCTGCGTCGCGAAGGCCGAGGTCCCCGCACACAGCACGGCACACAGCGCCGCGCCTGAAAAAAGCTTACTCATCTGAACAACCCTTGAACTCATGACTAGCGCAACATGCGCAAGCCCATTAGGACTTTAACTCTTCTGTCATGAAGAGCTCATTAAGCTCAAGCATATTCCCTATCTAAAATTCTATCCCCCAAAAACGCTAACCAAAGCCTTGATGATTGAAATGATGGCTCCTGCACCAAAAATAATGACAAAGCCCACAAAACCCCAAAGTATATGCTGCTGGCCCGCTTTACGTTTTTCATCATTATCTGCGTTTCTAATATAGTCCACGACTCCCCAGATAAACACCACAAACGCTACCAGCGCGAGAAGCGTGATGAGCGGATTAAGGATATTTGTTTGGACAGCTGCAATGAAGCTGTTAAGAGGGGCGTTACTGAGTGCGGCGTTCGTTGAAGCCATTAATGTGATGGAGCAGCGGGAAGTGCAACAGGATTAGAATTGAAGCTAAAGGTTCCCACAAGAATGTTCACGAGTCCCCAGACCGAAACCATAAGGAAGAAGCCAATGATGCCATATAGCATAAGACTACGACCGTTTGCTCGCTTTTCTTCATCACCACCTGCAAGTATAAAGTACTGGAAAATACCAAATATAAATACGACAAAAGCGACAGCGAAAAGTACCGGCACCGCAACCGTATTAATCATGTTAATGACGAACTGTCCTACAGACTGCACGCTGGTGAGTGCTTGTGCAAAGGTCAGAAGCGGAAGCGCGAGGAGGGTCGTGAGGGAAACAACTGAAGCAAGAGTCTTTTTCATAAATTATGTAACCAAGAGTTTAAGTTAGGTATAGCTTAAGAATAGCGTGTAATGGATGAGAATCAATGTGAGAACCGGAAACAGTGTGGACAAGCATTTAACAGCATGATGACGGATCGTCGGAGCAGGTTGTCATACCATACGTTGCGCAAGAGTCACTTCCCGGAGTGCCTGAGGGACACGTTGCATCTGAGGCTGCTGTTGATCCGTCGGAACACGTGGTACAACCAATGTTAGTGGGTACACTATTGCCATCTTCACATGAGACCGTACCGCCATAGTCACTTCCCGGAGTACCCGCAGGACACGTTGCATCTGAGGCTGCTGTTGATCCGTCTGAGCATGTGGTGCAGCCAATAGCAGCAGGTGCCGTATTACCGTCCTGGCAAGTAACGGTTGAAGAATCAGAACCACTGCCGTCTGAACTCGCAGACGAACCATCAAGCGGCTGACCATTCACATTCAATGGCTCGGTACCATCGCTACACTTTCCGGTACTTGCATCAAAGCTTGAAGTGTCACCTTGGCAGGAATAAGTCTGCGCGTCATCCTTAGCACACACACCCGTGCTTTGGTTACAGACGCCATCGTTGTCAGAACAGTCATTATTCACATTACACTTCCCCCCTAAATTACCCGCACCAGCATCTTCATCATTACTATTCTGAGGTGGCTTGCCGTCTTTACATACGCCGCCTTGAGGCACGCTGTCGTCAGCGCAGAAGTAGGTATTTGGTCCTGCAGCCTGGCAGGTGCCGGTTATGGTGTCACAGATGTCGGGGCACTGGCTGTTGCTTGCGCATGCGGTACCCGTGGTATTTCCAAAAGGACCAGAGCCGCCTGAGCCTGGAGCTCCACCACCTCCGGCCTGCGTTTTCGGAACTCCCGTACCGTTAGGACGACAATTGTTTGACCCTGCTATGAGGTTACCCATACCAAAACAATCACCCCCTGGTCCTGCAGGGAACGTATTCGGGCCGTTCATAACGACCGATTGACCCGTGGATGGGTTGGTAAGAATGGTTCCCGCAGCTACACCGCCCGTTTGCTGACCCCCTGCTGTACCGCCAAATATTCCACCGAGGAACCCTGCAAAACTATTTCCACCTCCGGATACGACATAGCCGCTCGTGGTGAGGCCGTTTGCACCAAACTGCGGCAAACCAGGCTCGTTTGCGCCGCTAAACTGGAGCGTATTTATGAAAAGATTGATGATGCCCCAAATCGTGAACATCAGCACGAAACCGATAATGCTCCACATCACAAAACGCTGTCCCTGCTTTACCTTTTCCTCATCATCACCTCCCGCAATAAAAAAGCGATACACGCCGTAAAGGAACATGATGAAGGCCATCGCAAAGATGATCGGCACCACCCACTGGTTCAATATGTTTAGGAACCACGCAAAAAGCCCTTGCACATTGGAGACTGCCTGGGCTGATACAACGAGTGGCGCTATAAGGACGGCAGCAAAGGTAGCTATTTGCGCGAAGCGCGTGAGGATGTATTTCATGGTTTAAGCGTAGCAGGTCAGCTCTTCATTTATATTTGATTTCTGCTGCATGTGTGGATAATTATGGTGTTGAAGAATCGGAAGCAGGAGGAGTTTGTGCTTCGCTCGGCGTTTCTGCCTGGGTTGAGGAATGATCTTGGGCTGCATTTTGCTGGGTTGGTGCAGTACCCGCTGCGCCAACCGTGGAGTTCAGCGTATTAACCAAGAGTCCAATTATTCCCCACATTGCGAACAGCACGACAAACCCAATTCCGCTATACAAAAGGGTATTCCTTCCCTTCTGAACAGCTTCTTCACTTCCCTGCCCAAAAAAGAAATAGCGCAGCACATTTATAAAGAAGAATACGAACGCAAGCGCAAAGAGCACGGTTACGAGCATATTTCCAAGCGTAACCAAATTTTTTACTAGCGCGGCGAAGGTCATAAGCTTGAAACCGTCGCGGTAATGACTAGCGCGATAGCTTCAGCGCCTAGAAGGAGCGCACCACCAACCACGGTCCACAAGAGTGCCTTGTGTGCGCTACTCACCTTTTCCGGATTACCGCGTGCAGTTATATATTGAAATCCCACAAAAATGATCATCATCACCAAGATAATCGCGCCGATCTGCACGACGTAAGCGAGAATCTCCTGGAAGAGCGAAACAAGGTCCGGTGCGTTAAGGGGGTTACACAATCCTTGCGAAAGGTCGCAGTTCATCGCAAAGGTAGGGAAAGGAAATGCAAGACCCGCGAGGAGCATACTGCCGGTTAAGAGAGGGATTTGTTTCATAGATTAGGACTGTGGAATGGCAGCATCGATAGCTTGATCCGCTGCATTAACCGCGTCGGTCGCATTCAGCTTGCCGCTTGCTACGCTAGTAATCATAGCGGAGAAAATTTGATCCGTGACACTTGGGTCTGGGGATAGCCATCCTTGGGCATAGAGGGCTGCAGGGAAATATACCGGCTCATACTGGTCTGAAGAAGATGGCGTAAGGAGCGAGCGGTTTGCCGGAGCCATGGAGAGCGCTTGTGCCGCAGGGCCAAGATACGTCGGGTCGATCATCTTTTCCGCAACGAGGTAGGCTCCTTTTTGGTTTTGCGAAGATTTTGGCAGAACGAACGCATAGGCAAGGCCGTAGTCTGCCTTAAGGGCTGCAGTCTGCGGCTGCGGTACCGGCGCCATAGCAAAGGTGAGGTTTGGGTTTGACTCTTGCAACTGCGGACGCTCTGAGGCATAGCCTAGGTAGAATGCGAGGGTGTTGCCAATGAATGCCTGACGCGCACTCGGAGTCGCGGAGCTCCACGAATAGACCGTGCGCGTCGGGTCAGCAAACTGGGTATAGAAATTTAGTGCTGCTGCCACAGGTGAGACACCGGTAATGGTATTGTTCGTATTCGCAGCACCAAGCATGGAGCGGAGACCGGCGGTGGAGAGCTGCGTAACCGGTGAACCAGCCTGGAAGAAGAGCATCGATACTATTGCCCGCGCATTTTCAATATTGCTATAAGTACCAAGGGCAATAGTACTTTGCACGGGCAGGCCATTCGTGAGATGGGTTAGCGTTGGTGCAAGGCCCGTCACGGCTTCCCAGGAAGCAGGCGCCGTCGCTACACCCGACTGTGTGAGGTAAGTTTGGTTATAATAAAGGACAAGCGGGTCGAGTACATAGGGAATGCCATAGCTTCCGTTCTGTGTGAGGTAGAGCTGGTCTTCCGGCAAGTATGTCGTGTCAAAATTCCGCTTTGGCACCGAAGTAAATGGAATGACGTTTATTTTATTTTCTTCCGAAAGGAGCTGCTCCTGGGAAATGAGGAGCATATCCGGGCCATTACCTGAAGCGATAGCATTTGCTACTGCCTGGTCAAAGGTATCCGCAGGCTGCTGCACATAGGTCACTTTGCTGAAGGACTTGTCGGTTGAGCTGATCGCAGCAATTTCATTAGTGATTGCCTGTTGTGGAAGCGTGCCCCAGATGGTGACGGTCCCGATGCTTGCCCCGCCTCCAAGACTCTTTGAGTTTGCAAGCACCACAAGCCCCACGAGCGCCATCACCCCAAAAACTGAGAGAAGGATAAGTTGGAAAGTACTGATTTTAGGAAACTCAGGCATAGTCTCAGTATACAGTCTTTAGGTACCTATTTTTACGGTGCTGTGAAGAGCACTGCATAATGGTGTGGGCCGGCACGGAAATCTTTTGCTTTATAAAAACCGCCGGTGATGAAAAGTTCTTCTGCCTCGTGCTCTGTCACCACATGCTCCGGTGCCGGACCCATGCCGCCGTATGCCCCTGCCCAGTCTATGACGAGTAGCTTGCCCTGCGGCTTAAGGATGCGCTTCATTTCCTGTATTGCAGCGTCCTTATGTTCAAGTTGAAAGAGAACGTTTGAAAGTATAATGCCGTCCATTGACTGGTCGCGCAGTTTCGTGCCGCCCGGCTTCTCCATATTTCCCCAAATCAGCTCGATATTATTTCTTCCCGCCCGATGCGCAGAGTCCTTGAGGTGCTTGAGCACGTCTTCTTGAATGTCGACGGCAAAAATGCGCCCTTCCTTTCCTACTATTGGCGCAGCGGCAATGCTGTAGTGGCCGGTACCGGCGCCCAGGTCGGCAACCTTCATGCCATCGCGCAGTCCCATCTGCAATACATTAGTGCGTGGGTCGCTAAAGTTCATGTATATAAAATACCACGCCTATGGCTGCTTTTTCTCTATTTTTAACGCTAGAGCATAAATGGTGTCTTCAAGGGGTTTCAAATCTTTTTCCTTTCCTTCTTTGATTGCAGTGCGGAGTTCCTCATAAAGCAATTTTATGTTTTCAAATAAATGGATTTCATCATGATTTGATCCATATGCTGCTTCTTTTGGAAGTAACTTTTTTAGCATTAGTGCATTTTGATACTCTCCAGCATTTTTATTTTCTACTACATAGTACACTGCAAGCTGCAGATAAATTCCTTTTTCTACCCTTTCAGTAATAGGAGTAAGGATTGCATGCAAGCGTGTTGCCGCTTTCATGCGCAGTGCCTGCTCTTGTTCTCTTGCCTGCTTTTTTACTGCCGCTTCATAGGAAGGAGATTCGTTGTCATTTGCATGGAATAGAGGGGGTAGTCGCTCAGGCATACGTAATTATTTTATATATTTGCGTATAATTTTTACAGAGCCACCATCGAAGCGATAGAGTCGCCTTCGCGCATCTTCATGATGCGCACGCCTTGGGTTGCGCGTGAGAGCGACGGGATCTCTTTGGTATTCACACGAATCACCTGTCCTTTCTTTGAGATGACCACGATCTCCTCCTCACTTCCGGCAACTTCGCTGCCTGCACTTTCACCTTCTCCAAGGCCGGTGGCTTCTCCGATCACTTTATTTCCAATAACCTTTGCACCGATGATCTCGCCGGTCTTTGCCGTGACTTCTGCCGTCTTAATGCCGGAACCGCCGCGACCCTGCACCTTGTATTCACCCATAGTGGTCTGCTTGCCGTAGCCATTGCTCATGATGACCAGAAGCGACGCTTTCTTTGCTGCGCCCGAGATGACTTCTGCGGAAACCACGCGGTCATCATTTTTAACCGTCATGCCGCGCACACCTGCTGCTGCACGACCCATCGCGCGCACTTCTGCTTCATCAAAACGAATCGACTGACCTTTCGCAGTAACTATTGAAACACTGTCGCCTTCTGCGGCGAGGTGCGCAGCAACAAGCTTGTCGCCACCTTTAAGGCTGATTGCAATGATGCCAGAGCGGCGCACGTCAGCGAAGCTTTTCGCCTCTACTTTTTTCACTACACCCTCGGTCGTCACAAAGAAAACGGACATCGCGTCGCGCTCTGCACCTTTTGGAATTGCGAGCACGCTCGTTACTTTTTCGTCACCGGCAAGCGGCAAGAAATTCATGATCGACTTCCCCTTCGTGGCACGGCGACCTTCAGGCACCTCATACATCTTGAGCTGGTATGCCTTGCCATAGTCGGTGAAGAAGAGGAGGTCTGAATGCGCTGATGCCTTGAGGAAGTGCGTCACCACATCTTCTTCCTTCGTCGACATGTCGATCACGCCCACGCCACCGCGCTTCTGGATCTTGTATTCGTCGGGGTTTGTGCGCTTTACGTAGCCACCTGCCGTGAGCACGAGCACGCTCTCTTCATCAGGCACGAGGTCCTCGACGGAAATATTCTTCACACCACCCTTAACGATTTTTGTGCGGCGGTCATCACCAAATTTTTCCCCAATAGCTACGAGTTCATCGCGCACCACTTTCAAAATGTTTTTGTCGCTCGAAAGGATTTTCTTAAGCTTTGCGATGAGCTCCTGTACCTCCTTGAGCTCGTCTTCAATCTTCTTGCGCTCGAGGCCGGCAAGCGTTTGGAGACGCATCGCGAGGATGGCCGCGGTCTGGATTGGGGTGAAGTTAAATTTCTTGATGAGCGCTGCGCTCGCCGTTGGTACATCTTTAGAGGCACGTATGATCTTAATCACTTCCTCAATATGGTCGAGTGCTTTTGAAAGGCCGAGGAGAATATGCTCGCGATCTTCTGCCTTGCGAAGGTCGAACTCCGTGCGGCGCTTCACCACGACACGGCGATGCTTCACGAACTCCTCGAGAATGCCCTTAAGGGAAAGGGTCTGTGGCACGCCGTCCACAAGCGCGAGCATGTTGTAGTGGAAAGTGCTTTCGAGCTCGGTGTGCTTGAAAAGATTATTCAAAACCGACTGTGGATGCGCCGTTCCTTTAAGCTCCACCACCACGCGAATGTCGTCGGTCGACTCGTCACGAAGGTCCTTTATGCCTTCAAGCTTCTTGTCGCGCACGAGGTCGGCGATGCGGGTGATGAGGTCTGCCTTGTTCACACGGTATGGAATAGAGGTGATGACAATGCTCGTGCCCTTCTTTTCTTCCACAATTTCCGCAACACCACGCACGACCACACCGCCGCGGCCGCTCGTGTATGCCTGCTTTATGTCTGCCTGGTTAAAGGCAATGCCGCCGAGCGGAAAGTCGGGGCCTTTAATGAAACCAAGCAGGTCATCAGTCGTGGCGTCTGGGTTATCAATAAGGTGGGTGGTTGCGTCGACAACTTCGCGCAGGTTATGGGGCGGAATATTTGTAGCCATACCGACAGCGATACCGAGTGCACCATTCAAAAGCAAATTTGGCACCGCAGCCGGAAGCACGGAAGGCTCCTGCTTCGTCGCGTCGAAGTTTGGCACCCAGTCGATGGTTTCCTTTTCAAGGTCACGCAAGAGCTCCTCGGCGAGGCGCGACATTTTTGCTTCGGTGTAGCGGTATGCAGCAGGCGGGTCACCGTCAACCGAGCCAAAGTTTCCTTGGCCCTGCACAAGCAAATAACGCGTGGAGAAATCCTGCGCGAGGCGCACCATCGCGTCATAGACGGAGGCGTCGCCGTGTGGGTGGTACGAACCGAGCACTTCACCCACCACCGTCGCAGACTTGCGGAACTTTGCCGTTGGCGTAAGGCCTGTTTGGCGCATTGCGTACAAAATACGGCGATGCACCGGCTTGAGACCGTCGCGCACATCCGGAAGCGCGCGCGAAGTAATGACCGACATCGCGTAGTCGAGGTATGAAGAACGCATCTCGCCCGTAATTGACTGGTCGATGATATTTATCTTTACCTCAGGTGCCTCTGGACCTACCTCAGCATTAGGAGTTTTGGAGCTACGTGCCATAGTGTAATACCTCTATTTTACCATTTTTCCGCACTAAAACGAAATCTGGGTAGGGCCGCTGGTAGCCTCAATAGAAGGAGGAGCCTGGTCTTCAACCTGTAGCGTCGGTGCTGCGGGCTTGGTGAGCGGAATGCCGATAGCGTTCATTACGGCAGCAAAATTTGCATTAATACCGGAGAAGTCTACTCCCGCGACATTGCTTCCTGGGCCGCCTTCCGTAGAGTCGACACCATTAACCGTGCCCGAACCATTCGCCGCAAGCGTTCCCTGTGCAGAGCCAGAAGGCTCTATGGAGAGAGTGTTTCCAAAAATAAGGGCGACCGCCCAGAAGAATGCGATGACTCCCGTGACCCCTACGGACGTGCCGAGCGCAATGCGGCGCCGTACGTGCTCTGGCTTTGCTCGGAGTCTTTCAATGTAGTCGCGCATGGTATGTAAAAGTAGCGCATAGGCAAATGCCTTATGGCTTTATCACTATAATAGCACCGTCCTTGTCAGCAGTATCCTTTTTCTTCAGGGTAAGCTTGTCGACTGTTTCTGCACTTCCACCTTCCTCCTTTATATAGCGTTCGAGCGCCCCCTTTTCACCAAGACCACTCCAGTGCATAGGAATTATGATTTTAGGCTCCAAAAGCGTTGCAAGCTTTGCCGCCCCCGAAGCATCGAGCACACCGTCCCCTCCCACTGGTACAAAAAGCACATCAATGTCATCGATAGCTTCGCGGGCCTCCTGGGAAATTGCCGGCTCGGAAAGTGCGCCCAAGTGCACGAGCGTCATACCTTCGAGCTTCACCGCATAAACGGTGTTAGTTGCCTCCAGCTGCCCTTTCGCAAGGCCATGCTCGCTTTTCGTGAGGAAGCCTTGCACCGTGACGCCTCCTTTTTCATATTCACCCGGGCCAGAGATGACGAACGGTTCCTTTCCACCGAAAGAAACTTCTGCGGCACCGTTCATGTCGGGATGATTGCGGGAGATGAGCACGATGTCGGCTCCGAAGCGCACAGCCGGAAGCGAAGCGCCTTTTGCTATCGGATCAAAGACAAGCGTGAGATCGCCAAAAGAAACCTTGAAGCACTGGCCGCCGTGATGGGTGATTACCATATGAGTGAAGTATACCGCATTGGTAGACAGGAAGAAATATGCTCTTCGCTACTCAAGAGCGGGCACCCGCTACATTTTTCCCTACAAGATTCGTGAGCACGTGCAAACTTCAAAAATGTACCACCCGCTCTCTCCGTGGCTTACAGCACATTTCTCCCTGCCTAAACCATAGGTGAGCGGCTTACATAAGCTAAATATTAGGCCATGTTTTTGGGTATTGACAAGATTTTACTGCTGTGCTAGCTTACATGGGCACGTTATGCGTAAATGCCTGGCGTGCCTTGAAACAACCTAGAACCTTATAACAGGGAGACAACAAGATGCGTCAACGCATCAACCAGACCGGACCGCCGGCGGCCGGGCACAGAACCCGCGCCAAGCGCGGTCATAACATTCATTATCAGAATCGCCGCGTCGGCAGCGGCTTCATCACCGGCGCCTCGGGGCACATCGCCCCGAGCTGACGTCAACAGACGTCGACGGCAGGGCTAGCACCCCCCGGCTCTGCCGTTTGCGGGAAGGGGTGGTGGCCTCAAAAACCACCACCCCGGACCCAGCTTAGATTTTGTTCTTACTTTGGTTTCAAACTATTTACTCCTTCGGGAGAACAGGACCCATCAGATTATGATCGGGTCTTTCGTGTTTTATAGACAATAGTTGTTTTATGTACTATATTTTTATTAACTCGTTTAAACGGAGGGTTTAGTGCACGATACAAATTCGGGGGACAAAAGTCCCCACCAGCATCAGGAAGGGAGGAACATTCCCTGGCGTATCGAGGAGATACAGCTCCCGTCAGGGAGAACCCCTGATGAGGTCCTGAACAGTCGAAACTACGATTTTCTGGATGAGCGGCCGACCTGACGTGGTGGGACGGGCTGCGGCTCGTCCCCTACACCCGTTTAATCGAAGTTATTACGCAAAATATTGTTCTATATAGTGTTCTTTTGATGACTCAACCACTGGTTGAGTTTTGTCGTTTATAGTTATGCACTTTTCCAGAATGTATATATAGACAAACCGCACTGCTGTGCTAGCCTTACCTTATTCCGAAAGCTTTGTGCTAAGGAATAGTCGCAGAGAGATCTGCAGAATAGGAGGTACCCGAGAGCTATTATTCCCTTGGAGATACGCACGCCCTCAGCCACGGTCGGAGACTTGTGAACCCTCCTCTTTGTTGGCTTTTTGCGCTATTTGTGCTACATTTCATACGTTCGAAGCGAGCGAATATTAGTCGCGTGCGGGCTATCCCTTGTTAATTTTGCGTACTGGTTAGCTAATTGAGTAGTCGATTTGCTTCCCTATTCTGCACTAGAGCAAGTACCCGGCGCATAAGCACCGCTTTATTCTGTTATATGCCTGAAGAAACTGCCGTACAGGACCGCCCTGTTACGGAAAAGAAACTGGTACCAGAAGTACCAGCCTTTACCCTCGATCCATCCCACCCGATGGCGCACCTTGCTGACCAGGTCGCAACGCCGCCACGTGCCGGAGATGTCGTCGAAGGAACCATTATTGAACTCATCCGCGGACGTCTCTATGTAGACTTGCCGCCGTTTGGCACGGGTATCATCTATGGCCGCGAATACTTGAACGCTGCAGACGTGCTCCGCAAGTCAAACCCGGGCGACCTCATCACCGCGAAAGTCGTTGACCCAGCGGGTATCGACGGATACATTGAGCTGTCTCTCAAGGAAGCACGCCAGGCTGCTATTTGGGGCGAGGCAGAAGCTGCAATCCTTTCTGGAAGCGTCTATAACCTCACCGTCGAAGAAGCAAACAAGGGCGGTCTTATCCTTTCATGGCAGGGCATCCAAGGCTTCCTTCCTGCGTCCCAGCTTTCAAAGGAAAACTATCCGCGTGTTCCTGAGGGTGACAAGGACAAGATCTTCGGCGAGCTCCAGAAGCTCACCGGCAAGCAGCTTGCCGTGCGTATCATCACTGCAGACCCAAAGGAAGCAAAGCTTATCTTCTCGGAGCGCACCGGTGCTGAGGAAGAGGAGAAGACCAACCTCATCGACAAGTATGAAGTGGGTGATGTTGTCGAAGGTGAAGTGACGGGTGCCGTTGACTTCGGCGTCTTCGTGAAGCTTGAGCAGGGCCTCGAGGGTCTCGTACACATCAGCGAGCTCGACTGGGGCTTGGTTGAGGATCCGAAGAATCTCTTCAAGGTCGGAGAGCGCGTGAAGGTGAAGGTTATTGAAATTAAGGATGGCAAGATTTCCCTTTCCATCAAGGCGCTTAAGGAAAACCCTTGGAAGAGCGCGAGCGAGCGCTACCAGAAGGGTCAGGAAGTCTCTGGCGTTATCATTAAGTACAACAAGCACGGCGCGCTTGCTTCCATTGAGGAAGGAGTCGCAGGCTTGGTGCACATCAGTGAGTTTGGTACGCCCGCAGAGCTTCGTGAGTCACTTGAGCTCGGCAAGACCTACCCATTCACGATTACCCTCTTTGAACCTAAGGACCAGCGCATGACGCTTGCGTATGCAGGACCAAAGAAAGGCGCGAAGAAGTAGTTATCGCAAATAAGATGGTAAGAAAGTGGCCGCTCCTTTGGAGAGGCCTTTTCGTTATATACGCCTGCCGAACATATCAACTACAACCCTGTGCGGGACTGAGAGGTCTGCAATATGCGCAACGATGAGATGGCTCACAAACTCAGTCGTTTCTGGTGTTTTCCACCACTTTATCGCCTTGCGTGTGCGCGGCACGAGCATTTTTTTATCTTCCCGGCTTTGACAAAGCGGCAACACCTCAAGAAGGAATGAAGGCGGTCCTTTTTGCCCTACGCGTGAAAGGCGCAAATATAATTTTTTGTATCTGGGTAGCGAGTAAAATCCCTTATCCAAAAGTAGACACGCATAACCGCCTTGGAAAAGATCCTGCGATTCTTGTTCTTTAAGCCCGTTCTCCATGTACTGTCCTCCCGTTCTAAGAGAAGAATACCACGAGGCAAATTATCTTGTATTCGCTTCTTGAAGGGCCTTTTCAAGGCCAAGCGCGACGAAGGCGC
>JARIGN010000018.1 GCA_029288835.1 Candidatus Kaiserbacteria bacterium | reverse complement strand
CGCGCGGGTTCTTCCCCAGCTCCTTCGCTGCAGCCATCGCTGCATTCACGGCATAGTCACCATGCGAAATATCAGCGGGCCATTCCACGGCAAAGCGGACCTCGCGCGCACCCATTTCCAAAAGCGCTTCGGTGGTCGACTTTTCTATTTGGTCGTGGATACTCATTTCGCTCTCTACGTCGGAGCTATTTTGTTGTCCCATACTGCGACTATAGCAGAAAATCTAGCTCAGGAGTACGCTTATATGAGGCAGTAGTCGGGAGGAGATCATGATCTTTTTAGCTGCGCTATTTATGTTGCACGGAGCTTCATCGGAGCCCAAAGCGCTTTTGTTGGCGAAGTACCACTGGGATTCCGTCGGGTACTGCAGCACCATCCAGAAGACAGCGTATGTACAGGCAGCTGATTCTGAGCCTGCACCACCTCAGCGTCTAGCAGCCTGCACGTCAATGTATCACGAAGAAACAGTTCTCATTCCTCGGTGGACGTCTGTCACTCCAATCTGATCCTTTACCACGTGAGCCCTACGCAAAACTTTCCGGCACCGGGTGCGCTTCAGCAATGAGGCGCACTTTTTCTTTTGCGGCAGTCACGGTTGCGTCGTCGCGCTTCTGAAGCACCTCTATCATGATTTCTGCGATCTCTTTTGATTCTTTCGTACCGAGGCCGCGGGTCGTCATTGCTGGCGTACCGAAACGAATGCCCGAAGGATCCATTGGCTTTCGAGTGTCATCAGCAATGGAGTTTTTATTGAGCGTAATGCCCGCGCGATCGAGGAGCGTCTCCGCGTCATTTCCCGAGATCTCGAGCGAGCCAAAAACATCCGCGAGGATGAGGTGGTTGCTGGTGCCGCCCGTGAGCATGCGCACATTGTGCGCTTTAAATACTTCCGCCATCGCTGCAGCATTTTCAACCACCTGTTTTGCATAGGTCTTAAAAGAAGGCTGAAGTGCTTCGCGGAATGCGATAGCTTTCGCCGCTATCTGGTGCATGTGCGGACCTCCCTGCAGCCCTGGGAAGACGGCCTTATCAATTTTCTTTGCAATAGTTTCTGCGCGCTCAGCGTCTTCTGCAGCCATTCCCCTTCCCGTCTTTTCATTCACCAAAATCATCCCGCCGCGTGGGCCGCGAAGGGTCTTGTGGGTCGTCGTGGTCATCACATCAAAGCCATAGTCAAAAGGATTTTTCTGCGAGCCGCCGGCGATGAGCCCTGCGATATGCGCAACGTCTGCCATCGCATAGGCACCCACTTCTTTCGCGATGTCTGCAATCTTCTGCCACTCGAGCTCGCGCGGATATGCCGAGAAACCAGCAAGAATTACTTTTGGCTTTTCTTTGAGCGCGGTCTCGCGAAGCGCGTCATAGTCTATCTCTCCCGTCTCAACATCCTTCATCTTATAGCGAACGAAATTAAAGATCTTTGATATGTAGGTAACGGGGTGGCCGTGCGTGAGGTGTCCGCCATGGGAAAGATCCATACCGAGGACGGTATCACCTGGCTCCATGAGCGCCATGTACGCGGCAATGTTTGCGTTTGCGCCACCGAGCGGCTGCACGTTAGCATGGGACGCGCCAAAAAGATGCTTCGCGCGCTCAATCGCGATGCGCTCCACCTGGTCGGTGAATTCCTGCCCGCCATAGTATCGTTTGCCAGGATAGCCTTCGGAGTATTTATTCGTGAGTGCAGAAGCCATCGCTTCGCGCACTGCTTGCGAGACATAATTTTCCGACGGAATAAGCTCAAGCCCTTCGCGCTGACGCTTCTCCTCGCCTTCTATAGCGTCATAGATTTCGCTGTCTTCGTGTTGAATGTGTGGGTAGTTCATTTCTTTAATCCTATCGCGCTCTAAGCATTGGTCAAATTTTCGTTCACATAGGCAACAACCTCATCATGAATACTTTCCCGTGTCCGCATCACGTCTCCTTCAATGCAATTAATGATGTGCCAATTTTTTTGTGTATCCGCGAGCCAATTTGCGGTAGCGTGGCTCCGCTCGAGATAGGCACGATCTTCCTCGACCGTATCTTTCTGACCTTCCTGTAAATGCCCGTTCTTAACCGCTCTCTTTTCTTGCAGCAGTTGCAAACTCTTCTCTACAGGAACTCTCAAGTAAATAATTGCATCAGGACGCGGGATACTGAGCACCTCATGCTCCATCTTCTCTAGCCATTGCAAGAATACTTCCCGCTCAGAATTATTAGCAATCTTTCCTCCTTGGTGAATTTGGTTGGAACTGGAAAAACGATCCGCAAGAACGACCTTACCTTCTTCAAGGGCCGCGCGAATGCGCGGAGCAGACTCGAGACGGTCCAGTGCATAGAGGCTTGAGGCAATCTTTGGATCCATATGGAGAAAGTCTCCGTGCTTTCCTGCGAGACATTCACCAACAAACGCACCAAAAAAGTTTTGCTCGTACGCGGGAAAATCCATTTTTACATGCTGGATTCTTTTTGCTTCAAGATACTCGGCGAGCAGTGCTGTCTGCGTCGCTTTTCCCGAGCCGTCGTTACCATCGAGCACGATAAAAATCCCTTTTTGCATGTCTGCATCGTAGCATGTTGCCTACGCTATTCGATAATAGTAGTTTGGTGGTAGACTTGCCATAACACCTAATGCGGAGATAACTATGCAAGAAATTAGCGATCTTTCACACTTCACGCTCCCCCTCAAAAGTGGTGGCGAGATCATCGTCCTGAACACGGGGTCCCTTATTACTCCTGAGGCACAAGCTATGCTCGGCGCACTACACAGCCGATCAACAGGCGGCCTTCGGAGCCACCTGGAGGTACTCGGCAAAAAAGGTGCTGACAGCTTTATGAAGTCCTTTTATGTTGGGTATGGCCACAAATCTATTGGTGATCTTGCCCACATAGGAGTCTTTATTGAAGGCGTCTCTATGCTTGCCGCAAAAGCACTACAGGACTTCCCTCTCTATAATGGACAAGAGGCTTCGACCCGTTACGTAGATTTCGCAAAGCAAACGTTCATCAATCCTGCAGGTACCGATCAAGGGACAGAAATACTTGAAGCATGGCGGTCGTTTTACCTGCAAGGACTTGAACGGATGATTGAAGTCCTCTCCGAGCGCTATCCGCGTCAGGAATCGGAAGACGAAAAAATCTACGCAAAGGCTATCAAGGCTCGGGCGTTCGATACTATGCGCTCCTTCCTTCCCGCGGGTGCTTCAACTAACCTCGCGTGGTTTGGAAACGTGCGTCAGTTCGGCGATCGTCTCCTTACGCTTCGTCACCATCCCTTGGCAGAAGTACAGGATATTGCTGCCACGTTACGTACCGCCCTGCTGGAAACGCATCCGAGTTCGTTTTCGGAAAAAGAGTATCCGGCGACTGAAAGTTATAATGCGGGAGCTGTGCCCTCATTGGCTTATTTCAACGACCCAAAGCCCGTGGAATTTGAGCTGAGCGAGGATGGCGTAGACCGAGCACTTCTAGGTGAATATCGTGCCATGCTTGAAGGTCGACCGCCAAAAACAGAGTTACCTTTTGAGGTGCGCGAATGCGGAACGGCGCGGTTTAGGTTTTTGTTGGATTTCGGTTCGTTCCGTGACCTACAACGCCACCGCGCCGTAATAACTCGAATGCCGCTGCTCACGACCGCCCACGGATTTGAGCCCTGGTATTTGTATGAATTACCTGAAGACCTTCGGTCGCAAGCACAAGCGTGCCTAAGTGCCCAGACCGAAAAAATTCAGGCCCTGGGGCTCAGCGCTGAGGAAACCCAGTACTATCTTCCGATGGGATTCCGCACCTCTATTCGGATTACGGGTGACCTTCGCGCATTGGTATATCTTGCGGAGATTCGTGCCACGAGTACTGTCCATCCAACTCTACGCATCCGTGCCCGACAACTTGGTGACTCGTTGAGAGAAGCCTATGGTCCTCACGGATTAGTACTTCATCTCGAAGACGACTTTGATCGGTTTGATATCAAGCGCGGTACGCATGACATCACGGTAAAAGAATAGTGCAGTAGAGCCGCGCTCACCGCGCGGCTTTTCTTTTTATACGCATCAGTTACAATTCTAAGACAATGGCACTTTCAGACAAAAAAATCCTCGAGGAAATGAAAAATGGTTCCGTAGTGATCACTCCTTTTAATCGTGACCAGCTTGCCACCTCCAGCTATGACGTAACCCTGGGCGAATATTTCTTTCGTGAACAGCCTCCTATCTATAACCACGCTCTCTACAATATTTGGAGCAAGGAACATATGGAGCATGTGTGGGGTGCAGGCAAAGTGGAGCGTGCAGTCACCGCTAAAGATGCCTTTAAGAAATATAATTTTGAGTGGGACGGAATTCGTCCTGATGACAAAGTAATCATTCTACGACCTGGCGAAACTATCCTCGGTCATACGAATGAATTTATTGGCGGCCGTGGCCACATCACCACTATGATGAAGGCACGCTCTTCCATGGGACGTAATTTTATTGAAGTATGTAAATGTGCAGGCTGGGGTGACGTCGGCTATATAAATCGTTGGACCATGGAAATAACCAACAACTCCAAAAACTACATTATTCCGCTTGTGGTTGGTCGGCGCATTGCTCAAATTGTATTTTTTGAAACGGGCGAAATTTTGGAAAGCGACTATGCAAGCACGGGAAAGTACCAGACCAGTACGGACATTAAGAAGCTACAAAAAGACTGGAAACCTGAAATGATGCTTCCTCGTCTTTGGGCTGACCGCGATACTAAGAAGAAGCAAAAATGGCACAAGAAGTAGATACTGCATCTAAAGTAATAGAAGCAACAAAGCTCGAGGAAATCCTCGCCGAATACCACCACGGCATTGCCTACAAGCCTCAAGCTGACGAGCCGGACCCATTTGCACTCCTTCCCCTCGTGCGCGAAAAGATCGCCTACATGATTCTTCCGGATGCGCAGCGTGACCCGATCCAGGAAGCAGGCATCGTCATGGGCATCTTTGGGAGTGAAGAAGCAGCCGGGCAAAAGACGTTTATCCTCATCCCCGGCCAGAAGTTTGATGCTTCGGGTACCCGCCACGGACACGGTGGTGGCTGGTATGACCATTTCCTTGATCGGGTTCCCCGCTCCTGGCTTCGCATTGGCCTTTCTATGCCAGCACAATTTTCAGAGGAGCCGCTCGTGCGCCAGCCATGGGACGAAGAGATGGATTACGTCTGCATTGCACCGTAGGGGATAGCCCGCTTCCTCACCCTCTACTGCTGTGGTACAACGAAGATACGTGCATGTACACGGGAGGGAATGTTGCCAGAGACACCTGATGCGTCAAAGACTGTCCTATCGGGAGGGGCAAGTGAAGTAAGGGATTCGCTCAGCGGTGTTCCGCGCTATCCGGACGGCCGTCCGATCAGTTACTTGGCTGGTGACCCGGAGGGAGACGCTGACGCGCGGCGGATTACCGCGGAACAGGAGGCGAGAAGTCTCCGCTTCTAAATAACCATACTACCTTCGGCACGCGCCGATTACGTCCTCGCTTCGGCGGGGACACTTTTTTATCGGCAAAAGAATTTCTTCATATTTCTTTTCGATTTTCTTTAGGCGGATTATAGTTTACAAATGCCTGACCGAAAGAAGATCCGCCCCATCAAGAGAATTGGTCCGCTCATTAGCGAAACCCGCTTTAAGGATCTGAAAGACCCATGCATTTGTTTCGACGGCACCACCTGGCATATCTATGGCTCCGGTGGCGATACTTTTCCGGAAGAATGGGAGATAGCGCATGCCACCGCGCCGAGCATCGAAGGCCCATGGACTGAGCAGCCTGCCGTCATTTTGCGCGGCGTGTATGGGCCGCACGTGGCTGCACCGAGCGTGATGTATGATCCGGAAGACAAACTCTTTCATATGGCGGTGCAGAAAGATTTCATGTCCTTTAAGGGAAATGACCCGGGTATCGCCTATCTCGTCTCTGCAGACGGCCACGTCTTCACGAAAATGCGCACCATCCTTCGCCCCAACCATCACAACGAAGTTGGCCTCTATGACCCACACCTGAGCGTGATTAAAGGCCAAAAGTATTGCGTCTATGCGGGAGTGCCTGATTCTTTCTTTATGGCCGAGCATGGCTTCACCGTGCCCCAGCCCGATGTATACCTTGCGAAAAGCATGACCGATAGGTGGGCTGGTGAGTGGAAGCGCATGAAGGCAATTCTTCGGCACGAGGATATTGCTTGGCACCATAACGGCCGCGAACATCCCGACTATGAATGGGGACTTGAAGGGCCGCAGCTCGTGGAGCTTCCGAATGGAAAAGTACTATTGAATGCAACCTGTTTTCTTGCCGAAGGCCGACGCGGCACCCGGCAGCGCGTCTTCTTTGCGCTTGCGGACAGGATTGAAGGACCGTATGAAAGCCTAGGTCCGGTGCTTAGCACCGAGCAAAGTTCAGATGCAGAGCATCCTGGTGCCGGCGAATGGGAAAATGGCGAGAACGGTCACGCGAGCGCTATTGTTCACGATGACAAGCTCTATCTTTTCTATCAAGGCCGCCCGCAGGTGATTGCCGACCCCGTGCAGGCAAATATCTGGCGCTGGGGTATGGCGGTATTCAATCTTTCAGACTTCGACTAATCTGATCGCCTCGATGCTCTTTTCGTTATCGGCCGGACTTCCCTTTTTTCCACTCTTTCCCTTCCCACACAAACGGCGCAAAGAGGTCATCGTCTGGAGTAACGATGAGCTGGACGGGATTCTTTTTCGAACGGTTCTTGTATGAAATATTTTTTGCCCCGCGAATGATAACCACGGGTGTCTGCTCGCTTCCCTCACCCATCTCAACGACCGCGGCGGCGGCGAGGCCATCTATGAGATTCGACATTTCTATACGAAAGGCGCGGCCGAAAAGGTCTTTCGTGCCGCGATAGTCACGAATTGGGTCGATGCCGTCCCATCCTATAGCGGCGCCTATGGCGCCGCGATGCATCATCATGCTCGTGGAGTCGGTGATGATCACGGCGAGCTGCTGCACACCATACTGCTTCATCAGCTGCTTGCGGATCTTTGCTGCAGAGGCAAATGGATCTACTGGGAGCAAGGTATAGTATCCGCCACTGTTGCTTTCATCAATGCCGGCGCCACCAATCATGAGCCCACGCGCGATTGTGAAAAAGCGACGATAGCGCGACGATGGAATTTCCAAATACCAGTCGGTCTCCCGTACTTTAAGTTTTTCTTTCACTTCCGTCTGCTCCTCCTCGCTCAAGGATTCGTCCATAGCAACTGCACGGCCTTCGTTAATACCCACCACCTTGGAAGAAATACAGACAATGTCTCCCTCCTTGAACGAAAGCTTTGACTCACGAATAGCCGCTAAGAGGTCGTCCTTCGGCGGCACCATTTTTCGAATTTTTATTCCGGTGACTTGCATGAGAGCACTGTATAGTAGAAATAATAAAAAAACAAAACTCCCTACAATCTGGTGCGAGCCCATTCAAGGCACCAGATTGTAGGGAGTTTTGTTTTTGTTACTACTTCACCTCAACTCCCATCGAGCGGCAGGTACCTTCGACGAGCTTCATTGCTGCTTCGAGCGAACCAGCATTCATGTCTACCATCTTCTCTTCCGCGATTGCCTTTACCTGGTCGCGTGTGAGGACGCCAGCCTTCTTTGAGCCGGTCTTTCCGGAACCCTTCTCAATATTGAGAGCCTTGAGGATGAGGCGCGGGGTTGGCGGGGTCTTAAGGACAAAGGTAAATGAGCGGTCATCATAGACCGTCATGTCGACCGGGATGATGCTCCCTGCGCGGTCGCGGGTCTGCTCGTTGAACTTATTGACGAAATCGCCAATGTTTACGCCGGCAGGACCAAGAACCGTACCGATTGGCGGTGCCGGAGTTGCTTTCCCTGCAGGGATCTGGAGTTTGATTTTCTTTACTACTTTTGGCATGTCCCTAGACTTTACGCTAAATCGGCTTGGTTCGCAAGCCTAGCTATAAAAATCCCCAGCTAGCAGCCTTAGCGGCCAGCTGGGGTAGCGAGGTTGTCACACCGCAAGTCTTTGTCCTGGAGACCCGTCTCCTCGTGCTCCAGAATTTCCCGGACATAGGTGAGGTCCTGCGGCTGGTAGGCTGTTAAAAGTGGACGGCCACCGAGAACAGGTTTCCAGTACCCACGTGCCTTTTCAGCCCTATGGTTTGAGACCGCGACCTTGCCTCCCTGAAGTGTCGTGACCTGCCATTGTAAACCCACAAGCTGATAGTCACTCCAGAACCCAGTGTAGGTACACATGCGGATACTTGGAGGGTTGGAAGGAACAGGATACGTGTAGATCACCGTCCAGTCCCTTTTCCCGAACGGACCTTCATTTCCCACCCTGCACGGGTTTGGGCAGGATTGGCCCGATGCACCCGTAACAGCTGAGTTCGGGTGAGATGAGGCGAGAGACTGTTGCTGCCTTGGCCGCTCCGTAACAGCCGCCACGGCTATCAGGCCCACACCTATGGCGATACCGATCTGTACACTTGGGATTCGCCCCGGGGGAAACCTTCTCGATGGTCGATCCCAGGGACCTTTATGATTACGCGTGTCGCTCACGACATTACCTCCGAATAGGCACTGAGAATGGTATGGCGAAAACCTGCGTCCGTATGCACGGTACGCAGGTTTTGGGTGAGTGTCAAATTATGGCAACTCGTGCCTTTCGGCCATTACTACAGCTTCCTTATCTGGAGGAAGTCGAGCTCAACCGGCGTCTCGCGGCCGAACATTGAAACAAGCACCTTTACTTTGCCACGCTCCTCGTCAATCTCGCCGATCTTTCCTTCAAGGTCCTTGAACGGCCCGTCGACAATAACAACCGGGTCTTCCTTCACGAGGTCGATGCGGTGCTTCGGCGCTTCCTGTGACATGCGCTTCATGAGCGAAGCGACTTCATTCGGCTCCATCGGTACCGGCGTCACGCCTGCACCCACAAAACCAGTCACGCGAGGGGTGTTGCGCACTACAAACCAGGAGTCTTCGTCCACGATCATGCGCACGAGGATGTAGCCCGGGTAGATTTTCTCTTCCTCAACAATGCGCTTCCCTCCCTTCACGCGAATCTTCTTCTCCGTTGGCACGACCACTTCGAAGATCTTGTTCTCCATGCCGAGCGACTCAATGCGCTGCTTTAGGTTACGCTCAACAGCGTTTTCATAGCCCGCATAGGTGTGGATGGTGTACCAGCGAGGTTCGTTATTGATAGCGTCTTCGCTAAATTCTGGGGTTGAGCGTAATTCCATAGAAGGTGCAATGAGAATGAATAAATGAGTGAAATGAAACGCTTGCTAGATGCCGTTGGTAACGACGTAGCTCACGAGGCCCGTGAAGACATAGTCGAGGCCGGCAATGATAAGCGCAACGATTGCGGAAATAACCACGACTGCAACAACATCCATGATCGCCTTGCGCGGCGTTGGCCAAACGACATGCGCCATTTCGCTGCGAACATTCTGGAGATAGGTGGTGAGTGCGTTCATATGAGTAGTAATTAGTGCCGCTAGGGCGTATTTCCAAATTAAAAAAGACCCGCGGGTCTCAATAAACCTATGATACTACAGGTTTTTATGCAGTCAACGGGGAAAAGAAAAGAGCAGGCTTTAAGCCTGCTCTGAAGTCTTCGCCCATTTTGCCTTCATAGAGGCTCTGCTTGCTTCATCTGCTTGATTCACCCGGCCAAAATACATTCGGGTAAATTCCATACCCGACAAAGTCCCGAGCCAGAGGAGTATACAAGCGCAGACTGCCTCGTCTCGTGCTGAAACGCAGGAGTTACGGTAATCATGTCCATCCCCAAAACCGGGTGACCACATTCTTGGGGTACAGTGGGACGTACATTCGTGCAGCATCACTGGCAATACGGATTGCCTTTTCTGCTCTAAGAACTTTTCCAAAAAAACTTCTTCGGTGGTATCCGCTTCGATACGCTCTGAAATCTCCTCGAAGAACGCGTTCCCTACATTTGTACCGAGCCACTGCATGAAATAACCTGCAACAAGTATGTCTCGCTGCGCGTATCGATGTCCTTCGAAATCGAAATCACCGGGAATTTTTTGTAGATCAGGATATCGGTCGAGTAAGATTTCGTGCAGTATTATGCGAAGCGGATATGGCCTTTTCACAGAACGCCGATGGACTTCATCCCAGAGTTTGACGATGATATTTTCCCGATTTACTCCATAATCAGGCTTGAACTTTAGTCTGTCCATTTTCTCTTGGCTCCGAAAAACTTTTGGCGCAAGAGATTGGTTCAACAGCGGATGTTGTGCCGTATGCACGATCCCCTCCTTACGTTGTGAGAACTTCCATGGGCGACTATAGCACAGCAGCAAAAAAGTTTAATGCACTTCGTAGGTTATGGAGACGTCCTTAGTGTAGGTGTTTTGGCCAACGGGAATCGTTGGGGTTGCCTGGTCAGGCGCGCTTGCCACTCCGGCAGCTGCCATCATCGGGCGTGGGTTTCCTCCTGAATCGGTTGTGTCTTCGAAGTCAGTGACCTTGCCAAGGTGCATGTGGAGCTGGGTAGCGAGCACCTGCGCATCTTTCTGGGCGTTTTGAATTGCCTTAGCGCGTGCCTGTGCCTCAACTGCTTGGGTATCACCCACGACAAAATCAGGACCAGAGACATTTGACACCCCTGCCTTTGCGAGACCATCAAGGACCGTCGCCACCTTTGAGGTGTCATGGACATTCACGCTCACATCTTCAGATACATCATAGCCGGTGATGGTGGAGTTGGTATTTGGGCACATGACTCCCGGAGGACAGCTTGGCGTTGTGTAGTGCGGTGAGACGGTGAAGTTCGTGGTGGTGACATCATCCGAAGAAATGCCTGCTGCCTTTACGCTGGCGAGCGCATCGTTAATCTTTTTCGTGAGCGCGGTTTGCGCCGTTGCGACATCGGCCGCCGTTTGCTGCACGCTAAAGGTGATGGTCGCGGTGTCCGGCACGGCAGTTGCGGTTCCCTCGCCTGTCACGGTAATAGTGCTGGTGTTAGGGCTTGTGAAGGTAAAGACACCTTGAAATGCATTAATTGTTTCTGCGAGGAGGAAAAAGGCGAGGAGCACGAGTGCCGCCGTTGCTGCATAGCGCACCGAGCGAGAGGCGCGCACGAGAGCGTGCGGAAATGGTTCGTTCTCAGGGTTTGCGTTTGGATTCATAGTCGAGACATTAGTGATATGAGAAAAGTATAGCACTGCCCCCGCCGTGAGCGGCCTGCCGTTAACCTTCCACCTGAAGTGTTGCCAGCATTTGACGAAGCGCTTGGTGCTGTGGAAGCGTGCTCGTATTAAGACTTGGATCAGTCCAGTTCTTCACGCCTTTTTCGGTGATCACAAAACTGAGGACTGCATGCGGCTCGTAGAGATAGTAGGCGCTTTGTACCGTGCCTTCAAAGCGCTCGGTGGTGATAGCGTAAAAGGTCTTGTTTCCGACCGTGACTGTTGCAAATGCTGCGGTCGAGGTTGCCTGCTGGCTGGACTCTCCATACACGGTGTTCGCGAGCATCACGCTGCTTGGCGTCTTCCCTTCAGGTATTGGGTACGCGTATACATCGATAACGCTTGCCGTATCGGTGGTGGAAGCGTTTGGCGAAATTTCTTGTGACTGAATATAAGAGCCAAGGTATGCGCTCAAGTCTTTTATAGTTGGATTTATTTTATAGCCTTCCGGAAGGACGAAGCTGATGGTGGTGGAAGCGGCAGAGAGTTCTACATTTGGAAAGGGGCAAGCTGCAAAAGAGCAACTCGAGCCGGTGCGACCGACGGCGGAGCCGTCAGGGCAAATCTTTGCATCCTGGGTGCAGGCCGCGGAGCTCGTTGCAATGCCCGAGGTGAGTGCAGCACTTAGGTGTGGATTTTCTATTTCATACCGATAGAGAAATCCAAGAAACCCCAGCACCAAGAGAAGGACGCACGCGGCAAGGAGTTGTTTCATCGGGTTATTCTGGCACGACGGTTGGAAGCGGCTGCTCTGGAGTGGTTCCCTTAAGTGCATCACGAATCTCCTTCAAGACAGCGACCTCCGGACTATCAGCGGGTGCAGGAGGGTCTCCCTCTGCCTGCTTGCGGCGGCGCGCCAGGTCTTCAAAACGATTCACGAAGCGCACGATGACAAAGAGCGCGAGCGCCGTGATGATGAAGGTGATGAGTGCTTGGAAGAAAAGACCATAGGAAATCTTCACGGTGCCGCCGAGTGGAAGGACGAGATCCTGGAAATTGATGCGGCCGAGGAGGAGGCCGATCGGTGGCGTGAGGATATTGGTGACGAGCGAATTCACCACGGCGTTAAAGGAGGTACCGATGACGATACCCACAGCAAGATCGAAGAAATTCCCCCGTGAGGCAAACTTCTGAAACTCCCCAAAAAATCCTTTGATTCCCTGCCAGATCTTCATGCCTGAAATAGTATCACTGGTGATGGAAATGAAAAAGCGCCTTGAAGCGCTTTTTCATTTGGGGCGACCTGCGGGGCTCGAACCCGCGACCGCTGGTACCACAAACCAGAGCTCTACCAGCTGAGCTAAGGCCGCCATGTTTTCGTCGCATGGTCGCGACTGTTTGCCTTTTATAGCACGATTATTTATATTTCGGAATTTCTCGCGGAAGGCCGGCGTAGGTGTTTGCGTATCGCGCGAGTGCGAAGAGGAGCGAAGAGAGACGGTTTGCATATGCGCGCGTGTTCGGAGAAATCTTTCGAAGGCCGAGCTCGGCAACACCTATGAGGCGTCGTTCCGCGCGGCGGGAGATGGTCCGCGC
>JARIGN010000014.1 GCA_029288835.1 Candidatus Kaiserbacteria bacterium | reverse complement strand
GCTTTGCGGCGCCTTTCTGTTTTGATTCTGCCTTTTATCGGCGACCCTTGGTGCGAGCTGCTGGGTCAATCTTGCCGAGCTTCACGAGCTCATTGTATTTCTCGCGCTTCTCAAGAGAAATGAGGGCGCGCTTGTGCTCCACGTTCTTAGACTTGACGCGGTCATAGTAGCGGCGATTACGCATCGTGCGGACGATGCCAAGGCTGTTAGCCCTGCGTGAAAAGCGACGAATAAGCGACGCTGCGCTTTCGTTTTTACCGCGACGAACTTCTACGCGTGTTGCGTTTACCATGCTCCAGATACTACCACAGGCGCCTATATACTGTCTAGTTACAAAAAAGAGGCCTGAGTAAATACTCAGGCCGGAAAAAAGTGATGGTCTAATCTCGCGCCCCACCGAAGCTGAATGGGAACCTCATATTCCTCTCCGGATTCAGGCGAGTAATAATGATCAGCGACAACGTCTTCAACCGTGAGGCGTTCAGGCCAATAGTGTAAAGCGTCCTGAATAGCGTTGCCACCAAAGGTTTCCTCGTCCGCGTCCCAATTACTCAGGAAACTCGTATTGCTCGGTTTACGCATCCGCTCTAGATAGGGCACCAGTGAAGACGCATAGCAGGTGTCGTTGAGAACTATCAAGTCACCCGGGACTTTTCTCAGATTCCATGCCAAACGAAGATAGCAAACACCATCCTCCCAACCGAATTCATTTCCATGCCCAACATAGGCCAGAAAGAATGGTTGGTCCCGAGCCGTCTCACGAATAGCCTTTTTTAGATAGTGAAAAAAGGAAACCGGGGATTCCAAAACCTCTACATTGCATCCAATGGAAGCAAGATACGTGGCAAGTTCCATAATCCTACTCATGAAGTGAGATTCGGAGCCAGCCACTAAGAGACATCGGGCGCGCATAGCTACCCTCCGAAGGTTGATCTATCTATCGTTATAACATCTTTTCTAAATATTTCTATAATAAAGTGAAACCCCGCCGCATACGTTTCCGTTGCGACGGGGTGACCACCATAAGGATTTGGAGCGTTGGTCAGGTGCTAGGTCATAAGATTAGACGAGACGCAGACGATCAATGAGACTATCAAGCGGAATGGAGGTTTCGGTGTAGGTGGAGCGTTCGCGGAGGATGACGCTGCGCTCGAGGGCTTCCTTGCGGCCCATGATCAAAAGGTAGGGAGGATTAATGGTTTCAGCAAAACGCATTTGCTCGGTCAAAGACTCCACGCCAATGGCCTGCGCAAGCGGAATGCGTGCCTTGCGGATGAGGTCGGTCATTTTCATGCTCTCTCGTTTTGCTTCATCGCCGATATGCACAAAGACAAAGCGGGCATTCGTCTTTTCCTTTACGGATGGAACCTCGACGCGTTCATCGATGGTTACGCGCACAATAGCGCCCATGGAAGGAAGGGAGGTGCGGAAGAAATGCTTGGCGAGCTCGCCATAGCGGGAACCCCATACGGTAATCTTGGTGCTCGAAGTGATTTCAAAGCAGGTCTCGGTCCATGCGGTACCGCGTGAGAGGAGATCAGAAGCGAGCTCATAGGGAGTGTCGGTCGCCTCAAGGTATTCAAGTACGCTTTCAAAATGTTTTCTGCTTGCTTCCGAGAGGTGGTCAGTGGGTGCGGGAAGCTCTTCACTGCACTGGCTGGCGCAAAGCTGTTCTGCCGCTTCAAATACTTCACCACGCTTCGCGGTTGCGACGCAGTCAGGAGGAAGGGCAGCACTCTGGCGACGGAAATAGGTGCCAAGCTCGCGGGTGAAGCGGGTGCGGGTTTCCTTGTCTCCCATGCTGTTTACCCGAAGACGCGCTTCGTCCTTGGTTATGTCCGAGACGAGCGCACGCATCGCACGAATGAGCACCGCGTCAGCGATGGCGTGCTCCACGCCAAGCGCATGGAACTGGATTACTACCTGCTTCGGCGCAGGGCGACCTGCAGCAGCGTTGGTGTGCCAGAGAAAGAGCGGCTGAGCGGCAGAAGGGCCAAGGCCGGCGTCGCGCACTTGTTTAAGGAAGGTAACGGTCTCACGTGCATTCGGATCAAGCGCGTCGATGGATAGCGTTTCAGGAAATGGCGCCTTTACTTTCGCATTCTTTGCCGCTGCAGCAACGGAGAACGGAGTGAAGCCATAATAATTGCCTATTGCGTGCGCACGCTTTACCAATTCATCTGGACGTGGCGCGAAAGTACTCATTGCGGAAGTGAGACAGCGCCCGGCATGAGCCCAAAGGTGCTTGGCGGCAAAAGCCTAATGAACACCCTGCCAATAATATTTGCACGAGGAAGTGGGCCCCAAACACGAGAGTCAGAGCTTTCAGGGCGGTTATCACCCATCACAAAGTACTGGTCTGAGCCAAGGGTGGTGTTGAGCGTATAGGTCGTGTCATTTGCGACGGCATATGGCTCAGAAAGGGTGATAGTGCTGCCGTTCGTCTTCGTGATGCTCACTAGACCCGCGTTTACGTGCACGGTTTCGCCGGGAAGACCTATAATGCGCTTAATATAGAAGATTTTTGGGTCGCCAGGATAGCGGAAGACGATCACGTCGCCGCGCTGCGGTGCTTCGAAGTGATAGGTGAGCTCATCTACGATGAGGTAGTCACCATTTTCAAACGTAGGATGCATTGATTCACCATCAACGATGAATGGCTGCGCAACAAAGAAACGAATGAGGAGGACGATGACGACGGCGAGCACGAAAAGAATCGGAATTTCTTTCAGTACGCGCGTCAAGAACTTCATGCTCGTATTGTATGCTTACTTTTTCGCACGTCAAATATTTTGCAAATGGTGTATCATGCCTAAGTGAAAAAGAAGGATTTTACATTTAAGAATCGGAACGGAAAAAGAATTTCTGCGACGTTGCGCGAGCCCGCAGGAGAGGCTCGAGGCACCATCATCCTGCTCCACGGGCTCGGCGGGTGGAAAGAACAGCCACTTCTCGTGATAATGGCGGATGCGTTTTGTCATGCAGGCTTTCAAGTAGTTACATTTGACGCTGCAGATGGCGCAAAAGGTCCCGATGCTGACTTCCGCATGAGTACGGTCACGGGGTATCAAGAGGATCTGGAGGATGTGGTGAGCTACATAAAAAATGAAGACTGGTTTGCCGGACCACTCATCCTGGTCGGGCATTCCCTTGGCGGCACGATAGCTATTCGGTATGCGCGTATGCATTCTTCCATGGTCACGAAGCTCGTTGCATGCGCGCCGGCAGTATCATGGAAATCAGCGAACGCGCTCACGATCGCCCTCGGTCTTTGGTGGATTGCGCTTAACAAAAACAAGACACCAGGCCCTGACCACAAATGGCTACCGCTTGATAAGACGTGGCTTTTTGACTTTATGAAATTCAACAGCAAGCGTGACGCGCCGTACATTTCTGCGCCGACGCTCATTGTCTCTGCAAGCAAGGATGATTCACTTCTTTCGGCGAAAGCACATTTTTCTCTAGGTAAATGGTTTCCAAATGCGACTAACGTCGTGATTCCTGGCGCAAACCATGTTTTCTGGAAATATGAGCGCAAACTAGCTGATACAATACTGGAATGGCTTACGTAATCATCGGGCTTGGGAATCCAGGTGCAGAATATGCAAAAACGCGCCACAATGCCGGCCGCATGGTGGTGGAGCTGCTTGCAAAGAAGGAAGGCTTTGATGATTTCACGTTTCGCAAGACGGCAAATGCAAGCGTTTCTGAAGGAATGATTGAAATTGAAGAAGGGAATACACAAGGGAAAAAAGAGGGAGCAAGCGAAAAAGTAGTGCTTGTGCTTCCGGAAGTATCGATGAACCTATCCGGGAAGGCGGCGGTCCCGTTCGTGAAGAGCGTGAAGGCAGCGAAGCAGCTTCTGGTGATCCGTGATGACCTCGACCTGCCGCTCGGTACGATAAAAATGACCACCTATGGGCGCGGCTCAGGCGGGCACAAGGGTGTTGAAAGTATTATGCGCGCCCTCAAGACGAAAGACTTCGTCCAAATGAAAATAGGTATCTCTGGCGCGACCCCAAAAGGAAAGCTTAAGAAACCAGGAAGCGAAGAAAAGGTGATTACGCATGTTATAGGGAAGTTTTCACCGAAGGAGGAGGTAGTGCTCAAAGAAACGCTCGCGCGCGCCGCTGGTGCGGCGCGCGCCGT
>JARIGN010000008.1 GCA_029288835.1 Candidatus Kaiserbacteria bacterium | reverse complement strand
AGATGTGTATAAGAGACAGCGGCATTCCCTACTTCATTGCTTATGGCGAAGAGGAAGCGTCTTCAGGCACGGTCCGCATTAAGGAGCTCGAGAGCGGGAACGAAACCCAGGCTTCCATCGATGAGGTCGCAGAAAAGCTGCTCGCAGAATAAGGGTACATTAAGAGTTATAGATCATGAGAGTTATAACGTTCGATATTGAGACATCCAACATCCTTCCGCCAACCTCTCGGAACGACCTTTCCCAGCTCGACCTTTCCATAGTGGGCATTCACGACTCAGAGACAAATGAGTTTTCATCCTATTCAAAAGAGGAGCTTCCGCAGCTCTGGCCGATTATTGAGAAGACCGACATGCTCGTGGGGTACAATTCAGACGCATTCGATATTCCTATTTTAAATAAATACTATGCGGGCGACCTTTCAAAGATCCGCTCGCTTGACCTTATGGTTGAAGTGCAGAAAGCGCTCGGCCGTCGGTTACGTTTGCAGTCTCTCGCGGAGGCCACACTGAAAGCAGGCAAATCCGGTGACGGCCTCAAAGCCATCGAGTGGTGGGCTAAAGGCGAATACCAGAAGGTGCGCGACTACTGCATTGAAGACGTGCGCATCACCCGAAAGCTTTTTGACTACGCCCTCAAGAACGGGCTTCTCAAGTACAAAGACCTAAATACCATCCGCGACATTAAGATAGACACACGCCAGTGGCTTCAGGAACGTGAAGCACCAGCAATTACGCATACGCTCCCTTTGTAGCCACTGTGTGGCTCGCGCTTTAGTGGTATCCTTACCCTATGAAAGACGACAAAGGCAGCTGGAACATTCCCATTGCGATAGTTTTTGCTGGCGCTGTCCTTGCCGCTTCCATATACCTCACTCATAAGCCTGCTACGGCGAGCAGTAACGGAAACCCGGAGCTCACCAGGCCCGTGAGTGCGAGCGACCATATCGTCGGGAAGCCGACGGCGCCTGTGCTCGTCATTGAATACACTGATGTCGACTCTGAATACTCCAAAGATTTCCAGAGCGTGATGGAGCAAGTGATGCAAAACTATGGGCCTAATGGAAACGTCGCGTGGGTGTACCGCGACTTCCCCGTACTCGACACCGATGCAAACTCCGAACAAAACGACGAAGCAGCTGAGTGCGTCGCCCACCTTGGCCAGTCGCAGGACTTTTTCAGTTTTATCGACGCGATGCAGGCTGCAGCACCCGGAGATTCTCAATTTGACCCAAGCCAGTATGACTCGCTTGTCGGAAGCATGGGCATCTCAACTGGCTCTTTTGACAGCTGCCTTTCCGCACACACCTATGAAAGCAAGGTTGATGCTGATTTCCAGAACGGCACGCAGATCGGCGTGACGGGCACGCCCTATACCGTTATCGAGGTGAAGGGGCAGAAGCCGGTGGTCATCTCCGGCTATGTGCCCTTCGCCACTATGAAGCAGGTTCTAGATACCGAGATTCAAAAGGCGCTCACGAGCGGGAGTTAAAAAAGAAAAGCCTACTCACCCGTTAGGGCTTTCGGCTTCTTGAGTCAGTAGTCATAAAGACCTTCGTCTCCGAAATGATGATGGCCCGGCTCCTGCTCGGGTTCCGCGCGATCAGCCTCAGCTTCCTGTTGCTCTCGAATCTTCCGAGGATTGCAGAAGCCATCATCGGGTTCATCATTCGGATCCGACTTCTCGGCGATATAGGAAATAGCAGAGCCATCTCGTGGGACAGGATAGAGTGGCTCACAACCGAGTCCAAAGTGATGCCTTCCTTCCCCATAAGAGCGGGCGTGGCGCTCCGCCCGAAGGCTGGCTTTTAAAGTAAGCATATTTTTGTCCTTCCTCAGGCTGCTCCGCTTACACCATAGCACATCGTTTATTAATTCGTATGCTTAGGTTCCAGCAAGACCAAACCGCATACCACACCATTCGCAGGTCTCCACGTCGCACGGATCATTCCAGAATGAAAGCGAGAGGATTTCCTGGGCAGACTTGCGGATGAGTGCTTCGAGCTCTGCGACTTCCCCATCGGTTATTTCAAAAGACTCGCTGCGGAGCTGGCCGTCATCATCCGGCTCGACGAATTCAATCACTCCCTCCTGCATAGTGCGCGCAGGCTCAGTGCGTGCGAGGAGCATTTTATAAAAGGTGAGCTGGCGGTAATAGTTGCCTTCGCTGCTTTTCGTCTTTCCCATAATGTCATTCCGGCTCTTCGCCTTTCCTGTCTTATAGTCAGCGACACGCACAAGGCCGCTTGGAAGCGTGTCGATGCGATCGAGCTTGCCTTTGAGCGGCATGGTTTGCGGCTCATTGTTTTTGTCACCAGGCGAAAGCTCAAACTGAATCTGGAGCGACACTTCCGGCTCTGCTTTTTCGGGCCAGGAGTATTGGTGGGTCTGAAGCCACACCGGAAGCGCGCGCCTGCCCTTTTCGGTGAGCTCTTCGAGTTCACGCGTCGTAAGGGCGCTTCGGGAAAGCCATCGCTCAAACGTGCTCATGAGGTACTCAAGCCCCATCTCCTCCCCGCGCATGCGGCGCTGGGCGTATGAATTGAGCGCCTCGTGGATCGCCGTCCCATACAGCATGAATTTATTCTGCGCCTCGGGAATGCGCAGCAAGTTTACATAAAAATAATGCCACGGGCAGTCGAGGTAGTTATCGAGGGCGGTCGGCGAAAGGCCTTGCGCAAAGAAGGCTTCGCGAAGCGCGGCAAAGTCGTCGGCAGTCGGCTCGGCAATGCCATTGTATTTCTTGCGCGACTTGTTTTCTTTGAGAAAGTCGAGTTCCCCTTCTGAATCGGCCGAGGAAGCTGCTGAGGTCTTCACTGCGCCTTTCGCTGCCCTTGCCCCTTCAGTCATCACCTTCTCCACCAGCTCCGGCTTCAAGTCTTCGAGAAGCGACATTGGGGACTCATCGCGGCCATCGTCGCGGCTCAGGGCATAGGAAAGCACGGCGTGCTCCTTGGCACGGGTGAGGCCCACGTACAGCAGGCGCCGCTCGTCTTCAAGTTCATTGCTGCCGTTCAGCACACCCGGCACATAGAAATGCTCGGCACGGGCACGTGTGCTCCAGGCGCTGTCCGTGAGGCGCGGCATGAAAACATAGGGAAACTCGCGACCTTTCGCGCGGTGCACGGTCATGAGCTTCACTTGGCCGGTCGCTTCATACGCAGCCGCAGGAAGCTGGATATTGCGGGCATGATAGAGAGCGACGAGCTCGAGCGCACGAGGCAGAAGCGCGCCATGCTCGCGCTCGGAAAGGTCTTCAAACATGGTGAGAAAGGCACGGATGGCGGCAAGAGACTCTGAGCGGTCGGACGCCGTGAGGACGACACCGAGAATGCCTGAGGCTCGCATCGCGTCCTTTGCCACGACGGCAGGCCGCTCAAGCGATGCCTCATGCGTCAGCTCGTCTATTGCAGCGCGAAGCTTCTTCGCGGCCTCAATTCCCTCCTTTGACACGAGCCCTTCTTCCATGAGCCGCTCGTCCTTGAGCATATTCAAAATGGAGCTATGCGAAAGCTTCGCCTGATGCACGATGCGCCACGCGTCTGCGGCAGAGATATTAAAGCCGGGAAGGTTCAGAATGCCGGCGAGGTTTTCGTCGCGCGGCTCAGCGATCATGCTGAGAAAACGCACGAGCGCAAGGACGAACCGGTTATTCAGCGCGTCCTCGCTACCCATCGTCACCGGAATGTCTCGGAGCGCAAGCCGCTCGCCGAGCCAGAGCACGTCGCGGTTCCGGCGCACGAGGATGGCGATGTCTTCATGCGGCACGCCCTCAGCGACGAGCTTCTGGATTTCGCTCGTGAGGAAGGCCACTTCGTCTTCGGGTGTTTCGCAGGCTCGGAGGGTTATGGGCTTCTCGTTTTTGTTGCCTGAAGATTGTGCCGAAAGCGGCAGCCTTGAAAGCCGTTCATCAGGCGACGCCTCAATGAGTGCGAGCGCGTTATCGAGGATGGTCTGCGTGGAGCGATAGTTTTCCTTGAGGACGATCACTTTCGTGCCTTCGAAGCGTCCTCGGAAATACTGCACGTTGTCGAGATCCGCGCCCTGGAAACGGTAGATGGCCTGCTTCTCGTCGCCGACGATGAAGAGGTTCGGGCGTTCGCTGTGCTCAACCAAAAGCTCAAGAATGGCGTTCTGGGCACGGTTCGCGTCCTGGTGCTCGTCGGCGAGAATATAGAAAAGGCCTTCCTGGACTTCCCTGCGGAAGGAGTCGTCTTCGGTGAGTGCACGGACGGCCTCAAGGATGAGGTCTTCGAAGTCATAGCGGCGGAGCTCGGTGAGGCCCTGCTCATAGAGCTTGTATACCTCGAGGAGGTCACGGGTCTTCTCGATCTTCTTTTGCAGGCCGGCAAACTCTCCCTTCATCTTCCCTTCGTATTTGCCCTTGGTGTGGACCTTGTCGGGAATTGCTTCAAACTCGGCTTCTGCCTCTTGAATCTTTTGCGCCAAGACCTCGGGAGTGACGTTCTCGCGCTTCAGCGTCTGTATCGCGTTGCGGGCAAAGGGGTGATAGAAAAGCGGGTCGCCATAGGGACGGAGGTGCTTAAGGTTCTTTGCGTTACGGAGCGCGTCGTCGAGAATCTCCGCGCGCTCGGCATCGGTGGCAACCTGCGCGCCGATGATGCGCGGGAAGCTGTCGGGGTACCGCGCGATGAGCGACTCGGCAAAACCATGGAAAGTATGGAAACGGACCTTTGCGGCGCGGCTCCCGATGAAGCGCGCAAGGCGCTCCCGCATCTCTGCCGCGCCGCTCTCCGTGAACGTGAGCGCGAGGATGGCCTCGGGTGGCGTGTCGGTCTCGACGAGGATGTTTGCAATGCGCAGCGTGAGGACCTGCGTCTTCCCCGTTCCCGGACCCGCGATCACGAAGACCGGACCTTCAATAGACTCAACCGCGTCCCGCTGCTCAGTATTTAGGCCCGCGAGCGCCGCGTCGAATTCAGAGGTTGTGAGGGGTTTCGGGGTGCCGGAGGGTGCCATTTTGTTTATTCTACTGCATTTGATAGCATGAGTATAGAAATGAGTTTCTCTATAAGTGGACTAAAAACAGTGGTTCGGTCTACCTATACAACAATCTTATCTAATTGTAAATAATATTTTGATAGAAAATATCGCCTTTAATTCAAAGACGAAATGCTTTTGAAAAATATTTTATTCATTTTATATTCCTGTTTAAGTCATCAATTAATATTTAAATCTTGTTCTCAATCCTAAAGAGTTAGTTACATTTAAATGAACAAGGAAACGAAGAAATTCTATTTATGGGTATTTTCCGTAATTTGTAAATGCTTTAAAAAACCAAAATTATGGCATTTTGTTGCAACTTTATCTGGATTTGCAGGCACATTATATCTAGCAAACTCGGTAGTACATGCGGTCGGTCTTTTTTCTTCAAATGGCCCTATAGCAGGAATAAGAGATGAATATTATGCAAAGGGAATTATTCTGATCAGTTTCTCATATCTAATAGAGATCATCCTATTCATATTAGAAATAAATTTAATTAGAAAATTTTTAACGCATTTCGGAAAGGCTATATTTAATGTAGCAATAAATATTAAGAAATTAATTGGATTAAAGATTTCTGAATTTGAAGACAACATAGAAACTCTAGTGATAACGCTTAGTAAGATTTATAAAAAAATCTTACTAAAAAGCAAACCGTGGGAATTAATTTTGATGATCTTTTCTATATTAGTACTCTTTTTGCAATTCTTTAAATATTAGTATGTAGACAATTCCTGACTTTTCAACCATTTTAGTATCTTAATACGCACTACTTTCCTGACTTCGTTCTGTTATCTGCCATACAAAGCATTTGACAATTCTCAGCCGTAGTCTTTCCTCCCTTAATCCACGGAAGGATATGGTCCGCTTCCATTTCCGTTATCTTGAATTCCTTCCCGCACACTGGACAAATTCCTTTCTGTTTCTCGTATTGTGAGATTTTAACTTTTTCATCAAAATTGCGGAGATTAAGAGTCTTCTCATTTCCAGTTAGCAAGTATTCGTATATTCCCTTTTTGTTATCCACCTCATTATCTTCAAGTAGTTCGACTATGCGCTTTTCTAGCTCCGCTGCATTTAGTTTATCGTCTTTGTGAACGTTATAAAGCCTTCCCCATTCAAGTCCCTTCATTATGCTTCGCTTTTCAGGGAAAGTGCGCTCTACCCAACCAATAACTTCCTGAAAATACTGCCAGAGTTCCTGTGCATCAGTGTCTTGCTGATGAGTACTCATATAGTTTTCTATCTTTCCATCTGAAATCCAGTCTAGTGCAGTCTCAAGATAATCTTGGCGTATAGGCGTACCATTAAGATACTTATCACCTATACCTGCTGCTGGCCCATTAGTTCTCGAAAACCATCGCTTTGCATCAGTAAGCCATGGTCCAGTATGCATAGCATTTAGAAGCTCTTGATTCGTTAATGGCTTACCAGCTATATTTATGGTCCTAAACCATGCAAGTTTTTCGCTCTCCGTTCCCTCACAAATATAGACAGAGAGCGAATAATTAAGAATCTGATCTTTTTGATCTTGTGTTAAGTTATTAAACGCAAGCTCATGTCCATCATCAAATTTGATTGGAATAATATTGGTTACATATTCACAGATTGAAACAGTTCGCTGCTGTCCATCCATAAGCTCATAGCTATCATCTCCATTCTTAGACCAATACATTGTATTAAGAGGAAATCCTGCTCGCACAGTTTTAATTACTGCGGCGCTTTCTTTTTCTGCATATATAAATTCACGCTGATACGCTGGACGAATATTTAGTTTTCCACCATATCCATGCACGCCTTCTTCCTGGTTATTTACATAGCCTTCAACAACTTCGCTAATTAGAATGTCTTTATGTTCGATTTTCATATCACTTTTTACGACGAATAATTAATCTTTTAAATACTCCAATATTTCTAACGTATAATGTTCCACCAACATTAATAGTTTTTTCTGTACCAAGAATTTCGAATTGGTCTGGATTATATTTATCGAGAAAAGTAATGGGAACTCCCATTGGTTCATAATAATCTTCTGGAATCTCTAAAACCTTATTTACTTCGATAGCGTCATAATTATCGTATTTGGGATATTCTTCAGGTGAATACTTTTTATAAAGTGGGATATTTTCGTGACGTTTAGGGTTATCAAGATTTGTAAACCACATAATGCTACCCATACTAAAATACTTAATGCCGTTCTCTATTTTCTTTCTAGATTCAGTTTGAATATCATAATCATCAGGAACTCTAAACCACTTTGTTCCGCCATTATCAACACCTAACCATAGTTTGTTTTCCTTTATGAGTTTAAATACTTCTTTGTATGTAATAGCATTTTGATTGCCAATAATAAGATATTTTTTGTTGTGTTCGTCTAGTATTGAAACGAACTTCCTAAAAAGTGAAAAAGGCGGATTAGTTATAACAATATCTGAATTTTTTAAAAGCTCTAAACATTCCCGACTACGAAAATCTCCTGCTCCATAATTTTCATCTCCACGCAGTACGCGGGTAACATTTTTATTATGACGCAATAAGTACTCCACATCTTCTAGACCTATTGCCCCATCTTTATTTGAATCTGGCACTTCATTTATCTCAACGACAAATGGCTCATGTTCTTGCCCTTTCTTTTGTTTAGGCTTTAAACCTTCAATCTCAAAAAGCGGGAGTTGTGTTCCCACAACAGGACTTTTGCTATAGCTTGTAGCTATAAGCTTTTTAAGTCCAAGTGCATTAAAATTGCCTGCAAAATATTTAAAAAAGTTACTCTCAAAAGGATCGTCGCAGTTACAAAAGATAACTTTACCCTTTAGCTGATCTCGATAATGTTTTAATTCACTACTTATATCACTGAGTTGCGTATAAAACTCGTCTTGTTTCGCTTTCTTTGCGTCTGATAACGTCGTATTTGCCATTGTTGAGCTTACTATCTCATATTTTTATAAATTTTCAATAAGTATAGTGGCTAATAATCAGATTACTAACGATAAATGCATAAACTTATATTATAATTTGACATATGTATAGACTTTATATTCTAATGAGGCATTTCCATAGCCAAGACTTACCTCTCGAACGTGACATACCATCCTGGAATCATTATATAAGGAGACACAATTTTGTTCATTATTTAATTTGGAAAAAACATTTCTGTAGAAGCTTTCATGATAATGTCCTAGGTCTATATTTATATTTCACAAAAATGCAACCTTCCTCACAAATTGAAGGTGATGTACTTAAGCGCACAAAGAAACAACGTGAGAAAGTAAATGACCTAATTGATAAAGCTTTAGAAAAACATTATCTTGAAATTGTTCCTCAAGATTCATCAGAACGTATATTACCAGGTGATGTCCTACTGAAGACGAACGGTAAAGGCAGGGAGTTTATGTATCCGCTCAATTTTATTGAGTCGACTGCTCAAAAATATGGATACATAGCCAGTATGTTAAGTGTAATACTGACGACATTAATCTTGGATCATTTTAATATTGTGGCTACCTTTTTATCTAAAATTCGATTCTAAAAGAGCGTTAGCGTGTATAGGAAGCTCATCTATTCCCCTCCCCTCTTCTTTGCTACACTAAAAGAACTCCTAGCGCCCATTCGAAAGAATATATAAGGGAATGCGGGAGGTAGGTGATACCGAAGGGTCCCTATTAGAGGGCATGCAACATGGAGCTCAATCAGCCCTCATAGTAATAGGGACGATGCGACCTGGCAGTGAAATACCTGACCCGACTGGCATAAGCCTGATGATTCAGCGGCCAGATGAGACCAAAGGTACATCGAAGAAATCCCCCCTGGCACAACGTGACCTGCCAATACCTATAGAAACTTACGGACCCGCCATGGTGGCGGGTCCAACTGTTTCCGTTTTTATTTTTCTCGTATACTTACTGTATGAATACAAAACCCTCACCCCGACACTGGCTCATGAAATCCGAGCCCACGACCTACGGTATCGAGCATCTCAAGGCCGATAAGAAAACGGCGTGGACGGGTATCCGGAACTTTCAGGCCCGAAACTACATGCAGAAAGAGATGCGGGTGGGCGACCCCATCCTCTTCTATCATTCTTCTTGCCCGGTGCCAGGCGTGTATGGTCTCGCGAAAGTTGCAAGCTTCCCGTACCCTGACCCGACGCAGTTTGATACGAAAAGCAATTACTTTGAGCCACGCGCGACAAAGGAAAAGCCGGTGTGGTATTTGGTAGATATTGCGTATGTGAAGACGTGTAAGAAGCCATACACCCTGGCTGAGATCCGAGAGAATACAAAGCTCCGCTCAATGAAGCTACTCCAGCCTGGTTCACGACTTTCTATACTTCCTGTTGAGAAAGAACATTTTGAGGAAATCCTGAAACACTGTGGAGTTTAGTTGACACTTTGCCATTTATTTGGTTTAAATAATATAGAACCACAAAGCAAGAAAGAATAGAACCTTGACCCTTCCACTCGATCTAGTACTCATCCGGCATGGCGAATCCGAGGGAAACCTTGCGTTGCGCCAGTATAAGTCGGGTGAGACCGACAACTACTCCCCCGAATTCTTGGCGCGTCATACGCGCAGCTTCCGTCTTACTGAAGCAGGCCGTGCGCAAGCAGCACGTGCGGCGGCCATGGTGAAAGCCGAGTTCCTGGAAGCCTGGGGTGGATTCGACCGCTGCCTGGTCTCCGAATATGCGCGCGCAATGGAGACCGCGGCACTTCTCGACATTCCGGGAGCGCAATGGTACACAACCCCCTACCTCGCTGAACGGGACTGGGGCGAACTTGACCGCTCGCATCCTCGTGAGCGCGAAGGTCGACTTCAGACACACATGGAGCTGCAGCACGTCGAACCCTATTTCTGGAAGCCGTTGAATGGAGAATCCTTCAACGACCTCTGCCTTCGGGTCGACCGCGTACTTGATACGCTTCATCGTGAATGCGCAAAAAAGCGAGTGGTAATCGTATGCCACGGCGAAGTCATGTGGGCATTCCGCATGCGTATCGAGCGGATGCCGCACACGCGTTTCAAGGAGCTGCATCTCTCGAAAGAGCCTATGGACCGGCTCTGGAACTGCCAGATGATCCACTACACGCGCGTGGATCCTTCTACCGGTGAGGTCACCAACCACGCCAACTGGATGCGCACGTATCGTCCAACGGCGGATCCGGTCTACAAGTCTGAGTGGCATGCCATCATTCGCCCGACCTATTCAAACGATGAGCTCATGCAAATCGTCGAGTCGTACGAACGAATGATCGAAGCGTAGCCGCCAGCGCGTTACGCTAGTAACTTTCGGTCCCGACCTTGTCGGGACCTTTTTTTAATACATTAAACCTAATCTTAACGTCCATTCAGAAAAAGAAAATGACCGACGCACCTGGGTGCGCCGGTCGCAGTATTGAGGGGCGGCGATCCGCCCTAGGACGACTTCGCCCGATTGTCGACGATGGTCCGCGGCTTCCTGCCGCCACCGTTGGGGCCCGGATAGCTGTGCGGCCGCGCCTTGGCGTTCGCCGGGCGACGATTCTTCTTCCCCTTCATAGGTTCCCTCTTAAGTGCAAAAGAGCCCGGAATTGGGCTCAGTTCTGGATAGTACGGCTAATTGTATTGAGAGTCAATGATGAGCTGTGGAGTGGCTCTTTAATAGCTCTTCAACCTTCGACTCTTCTCATGCGTCCTGATCTTCTCCAACGCCTTCGCCTCGATCTGGCGGATGCGCTCGCGCGTGACGCCGAACTCCTTCCCTACCTCTTCCAAGGTATGGTACACGCCATCAAGCAAACCGTGGCGCATCTCGAGGATCTTGCGCTCCTTGGGGCTGAGGTCGTCGAGGATGTCGCGCACCTGCTCGGTGAGAATACGTTCTGAAGACTCCTGCACAGGCGAAGGGATCTTGTCGTCAGCGATGAAGTCGCCGAGGGTGGAGCGGCCGTCGTCGTCATCGGAACCGATCGGGTTCTCGAGGGAAAGCGTGTCCTGGTTGATCTTCTCGATCTGATAGATCTTATCAACCTCCACACCCATCTCGACCGCGATCTCTTCCGGCTGCGGGTCACGGCCAAGCGCCTGCGCGAGGCGGCGGCTTACTTGCTTGTACTTTGCGATGGTTTCCACCATGTGGACCGGGATGCGGATCGTGCGGGACTGGTCTGCAAGGGCGCGGGTGATAGCCTGGCGGATCCACCAGGTTGCGTAGGTTGAAAACTTATACCCTTTCTTCCAGTCGAACTTATCGACTGCCTTGTGGAGGCCGAGGTTTCCTTCCTGGATGAGATCGAGGAGGGTGAGGTCTGGCGAGCGGCCGACGTATTTCTTCGCAATAGACACGACGAGGCGGAGGTTTGCGCGCATGAGGAGCATGCGCGCTTCGTTATCGCCGGCTTCAATGCGCTGGGCAAGATTTCTCTCTTCTGCTGCGGTCAAAAGCGGGTACTGGCCGATCTCGCGAAGGTATATCTGGATGGAGTCATACGCAGAAGAGTCGCGGCCTTTGATGTTTCGGCTCGCGAGATATTCATCGGCATTATCCTCAAGCATACCGCCTTCGAGAATGTCGATGCCGGTTGTAGTGAAGCGCTCATAGAGCTCGTCAAGGAAGGAAACGTCATTTTCGATATGCGGGAATTCTTTCAGGATTTCGCTATAGGTAATGTACCCGCGCTCGCGACCTTTCTTGATGAGGAATTCGGCCTTGGTGTCGCGCTCGTTTGACGCCTTTGCCTTTGCGCCGGTTGCAGCAGCACGAACGACCGCCATCGTCTTGGTCTTTGAGACGGGCTTCTTAGCGACCTTCTTTACCGGTTTTGCGGTTTTCTTGGCAGCTTTTTTCACCACCTTTTTAACTGGCTTTTTGACTGCCTTCTTTGCCGCTTTCGCAGGCTTCTTTACTTTTGTTTTTTTTGCGATAGGCATAGGTATAAAGGTTAAAAAGTGTTTAATAAAATATGAAAAACAAGGTCAAGAACCGTGTATCTTTGCGAATGCTGTGAATATACGCTAATGCAATGCGGAGAGATGCGCTGAAAGGTCTTTGTACTGTTGAGCAAATGCAGCGGTTGCTTCTTTGTCGCCCTGAAGCTCAGCTCGCCTGAGGCCGTTGGTGGCTTCGGTTAATTTTTCCCTGAGGAAGGTTTGTTCAAATACCCGTATTAGTTCTGAAAGTTCTGCATCCGTGGGCGGCTCCGCGAAGGTGATGCCAGCCTCAAAAAGGACGCGTTCTGATATTTGCTGTTGTTCTGCTGGTACCTCAGTGCCAGGAACAGAGCCAATTATACGAGTGTACTCGTTTTTAAGGGTTTCTGCAAGCGGTTTATCCGCATATGTCTCTGCTACGGCGAGGAGGAACTCCCCTCTTCGCGCTGCAGTTGATGCCACACTAGATAGTACGGCGGAAACGCGGGATTCGTTGCGGCTGGCACCACCGGAAGCACCACGAGTTCCTGCTGAGTTTACCTGCTGAGGTGAACCGCCGCGCTGCCACGGCGCATTTCCCTGCGGGCCAGCGTATCCTTCTTTTGGTGCCCCTGGATTTTGTCTACTCTCAGTAGACAAATTACGTACCCTCGCAATAGAGGCGCGGACAGCTTCAGGCGTCAGCCCGAGCGTCCGCGCCGTGACCCCGACAAAATGCTCCTGCTCGAGCGGGCTCTGAATCACGCCGATGAGCGGGATCACCGTCTTCTCAGCCGCCATCACCAGCTTATGAGAATCATGCTCGCTCGCTGCTAAAACCGAGAGGAAGAACTCGACGATCGACTGCGCCTCGCCAATGAGCTTCGTAAAATCCTTCGGGCTTTCGCTCGCAAGATCTGCCGGATCTTTTCCTGCCGGAAGCCGCACAGCCTTCACCCGCATGCCCGCCTCAAGCGCAGCTGCGGCATTTTTAGCACTCGCTGCAAGGCCTGCCCTATCTGCATCGAGACAAAGCATCAGGTTTTCCGAATACCGCTTAATGGTCGAAAGGTGCCGCGGCGAAAGTGCCGTGCCGGAAAGCGCGATCGTGTTCTGGAAGCCGATCTGGTGCAGCAAAAGTAAATCAAACTGCCCTTCCACGAGTATCGCGAAGTCACGCGTACGAATCGCATCCTTTGCCCTATCCATCCCAAACAACACTTCCGACTTATGGAAAAGCTCAGTTTCGGGGCTGTTCAGGTATTTTGCCTGATCATCTGCAGCAAGTGCACGGCCCGTAAAGGCGATGGTGCGGCCTGCGCTGTCGCGGATCGGAAACATGAGCCGGTGACGAAAACGGTCATACCACGTGCCGCTGCGGCCTTCGGCTTCCTTTATCAAGCCAGCAGCAACAAGTTCCTGGTTTGAAAAACCCTTTGCTTGCAGATGCTCAAGCAGCGCTCGCCATGTGTCCGGTGCATAGCCGAGGCTCCAGGTTGCAATAGCTTCATCAGTGAGTCCGCGTTTTTTTGCATAAGCGAGAGCAGCCGCTCGCGGCATATCGTTTGTAGCGCTCGCGCCCTGCACAAAGCTACCGAGCTGAATCGCATAAAATTGAGTCGCCTCCGCCATCGCTTCGCGCAAACGCTCGCTGCGGTTTCGCTCCTGCTGCGTGTTCGCGTTATAGACTATTTCCACGCCGGCCTTCTCGGCCAAAATCTTTAGTGCACCTTTAAAGTCCACACCCTCCATCTTTTCAATGAAGGTGAAAATGTCACCGCCCTGACTCGTCGAGAAGCAGTAGTAGCTGCCGCGGTCGACGTTCACGAAAAAAGAAGGCGTTTTTTCTTTTGTAAAAGGAGACAACCCTCGCAGATACTTCCCTGCCTTCGTGAGCTTCACGTAGGGCGAAACCACATCCACGATCGAAAGCTTGTCCTTTACCTTCTGGACCGTGTCGCCCGACTTTTGTTCCTGTTTGGAATCTGCCATCTCTCTATTCTACTCCAATTAGTGTATCGCGGTATCGAACGGAGATCCGTGTTTTATAGGCGGTATACTTCACTAATTTGACAACGCATGCCAACAGCATACACTGATAGCAGCCCTTGACTGGGCATGCGATCCGAAAGGAGACGCGCCGTAGCCGTAAGGCTACCATCTCGCAAGAGATCAGGAGTGGTCGTGAGGCCACACCATTCTCCAATGGAGACACTGCTGAAAGCCGTTAGAATATATTTCTAACGGCTTTGCGCATTTGTAGAAAGAGAGACGATTCCAGAGATAGTATTTTAGAATGCAAACGCTTCGTGTCGATTATCCTTATTTGAGAAAGCAATGCAAAAGATGACTTCCCTCTGACAATGCCTAGGCAGACTTTAAATGGTACGGGGGCTGAGGCAGTAGTAAGCGGGACAACGTAACAGAGCTTGCTTGATATTCTTTTTAAGATCAAAACGGGACGCTTGCCTTTATTTCCCTTACCGTCTTGTTCTGATCCAATATTAGTTCCTAGTGAACACCACCACAGATCTCCTTCTTCATACTTCGTGCGAGCCGCATACCGATGAATATTTTTCTTTATTTTGTTCCATCGATCAAATTCTTTGTGATACCCCATCGCACCATAGTGGCAAATTGCACATCAAGGAATTCTCAAAAACTTCTAAAATTTCGCTGAGTTTTGAGGTAACAAAAAAGACCGCCACTTGGGCGGTCTTTTTTGCATCACTATAAGTATAGGATTAACCCTGCGCCTCGGCAAGCAAACGCTCCACCTCAAGTGCGTCAGCAGCGATGCGCTCGCGCTGGTTCTCCTGAAGTTCGTCGATTGCAGAACGCTTCTTGCTGCCGTCGAAGCCAGTACCTGCTGGGATCAAACGACCAAGAATGACGTTTTCCTTGAGGCCGCGGAGTGGATCGACAGAACCCTTAAGCGCCGCATTGATGAGGATCTTTGTGGTCTGCTCGAAGGAAGCAGCCGAAAGGAATGAGCGGCGAGAAAGCGCAGACTCCTTGATACCGAGGACCATTTCGCGGACCTTCGGCGGAATCTTTCCTTCTGCTTCCATTTCCTTCACCATCTCCTCGTATTCCCAGTGCTCGACAACGTCGCCCACGGAGAGGTCAGAGTCACCAGCGTCGGTGATCTTTGAGCGAGAGAACATCTGCTTCACGACCACCTCAAGGTGCTTGCGCGAAACCGAACCTCCCTGCAGCTCATAGATCTTGCTGGTCTCGGTGATGATGTATTCCTGAACAACGGCGCGGCCTGCGTACTCGAAGAGCTCGTCGAGGTCAACGGAACCGTCGGTGAGGAGCTGGCCCTTGTGGACTGGGTCACCCACCTTCACGAGCACCTGGCGCGGATAGACGACCTTGTACTCGGTTGCAGAGCCATCCTTCTTGCCCTGGCCTGCTTCAGGCTGCACGATGAGCGTCTTCTCGCGGCCTTCTTCCTTGATGTCGGTCACCATACCGTCGATACGAGAAACGATTGCTGGGTTCTTTGGTGAACGCTTCTCAAAGACTTCCTCAATACGAGGGAGACCCTGGGTGATGTCACCGCCAACGGAAGCGGTACCGCCAGCGTGGAAGGTACGCATCGTGAGCTGGGTTCCCGGCTCACCGATAGCCTGAGCGGCGATCGTACCGACTGCCTCACCGAGGTCGACGAGTTCCTGTGTCGTGAGGTCCATACCATAGCAGAGCTGGCAGATGCCGTAGCGGGTTTCGCAGGACATAGGCGAGCGCACGCTAATGGTTGAAACATCTTCTGCCTCGTTCACCTTCTTTGCATCATCAGCAGAAAGGTAGTGGCCCTTCTTGAAGAGGACATTTCCCTGTGAAGATACATCGGCAGAAAGGACACGGCCGCGCACAGCCTTCGCGAAGTCGGTGCGGATACCGGAAGCAGAGATGCGATTGATCGCAATACCACGCTTCGTGCCGCAGTCTTTCTCGGTGACGATAGAGTCCTGTGCAACGTCGAAGAGTCGGCGAGTGAGGTATCCAGCACGCGCCGTTCCGAGCGCAGTGTCGGTGAGACCCTTGCGGGCACCGTGGGTACTCATGAAGTATTCAACCGGGTTAAGACCTTCGGTCATGGAAGACACGATAGGCACTTCGATGGTCTCTCCTGCGGTGTTCTGAATGAGACCCTTCATGCCGGCCATCTGGGTGAGGTTTCCGATAGAACCGCGGGCACCGGAGCGTACCATGTCATGCACGGAACCTGCCGGATTAAGAGCGCCTTCCACCACCTTCTCCACCTGAGTCTTAGTATTGTGCCAGGTTTCGATTACCATGCGGCGCTTCTCTTCTTCTGAGAGGAGACCGTCACGATAGTCGCTTTCAATGCGCTCAACCTTCTTCTGGGTCTCTTCAATGATTCCCTTCTTTGCCTCAGGCACCTGCACGTCGTCGAGACTCCAGGACACGCCAGACTTGGTTGCGTACTCGAAGCCGAACTTCTTGATCTTGTTCACAATCGCAGGCACAGCATCGATTCCATAGCGCACGATACAGTCGCTCATGATCGCCTGAAGAACCTTCGTCGTGATTGCCTCATTAATGAAAGGATAATCAGACGGAAGGACAGTGTTGAAGAGCAGGCGGCCAACGGTAGTCTCGAAGATTTCGCCATTGTATGCGGCATACTTCTCCTTTCCTTCAACCGGCTTTACGTGAATCTTTGCGCGCACGCTGATAGCGCCATAGTCGCGGGCAAGGATCGCCGCGTTTGGTGAAGCGAAGTAGTCGCCTTCACCCTTTTCTCCTGCAACGTCCTTCGTGAGCCAATAGCAGCCGAGCACGATGTCGAGCGGCTTCTGGGTGAGGACGATCATGTCGCCAGAACCTGGCTTCAAGATGTTCTTGTTTGCGCTCATCACGTTTGCAGCTTCCCACTGCGCCTCTTCGGAAAGCGGCACGTGGATAGCCATCTGGTCACCGTCGAAGTCTGCGTTGAATGCAGGACATACGAGTGGGTGAAGCTGGATAGCATCACCTTCGATAAGGCGAGGACGGAAGGCCTGGATACCCTGGCGATGAAGCGTTGGGGCGCGGTTCAAGAGAACGTACTTGCCCTTGATAGCTTCTTCGAGGATTTCCCACACCTCTGGCACGGAGTCTTCGATCAAGCGGCCTGCGCCACGGATGTTGAAGGCGAGCTCGCGGCTCAAGAGTCCTTCAATGACGAATGGGCGGAAGAGCTCGAGTGCCATGTGCTTTGGAAGACCGCATTCATCAAGCTCGAGATCTGGACCCACCACGATCACGGAGCGGCCGGAGTAGTCGACGCGCTTTCCAAGAAGGTTCTGGCGGAAGTATCCCTGCTTTCCCTTGAGGTAGTCTGCGAGGGACTTAAGCGGGCGGCGCTGCGCAGGCGTCATGGCGCCGGCGTTTGCACCAGTCTTGCGGATAGAGTTATCGATGAGCGCATCAACCGCTTCCTGAAGAATACGCTTTTCGTTGCGGAGGATCACTTCCGGCGCATGGATGTCCATGAGTTTCTTCAAGCGGTTGTTGCGGTTGATCACACGACGATAGAGGTCGTTGAGGTCGGAAGTCGCGTGGCGGCCACCCTCAAGCGCAACCATCGGGCGAAGTGCTGGCGGGATAACCGGAATCTTCGTGAGGAACATCCACTCAGGGCGCACATTCGCAGCAATCATATTTGAAATAAGCGAAATGCGCTTTGCAAGCTTCTCGCGGTCTGCGGTGCCTGCAGAAGCATAGCGCTCTTCGAGCTGCTTCTTAAGATCTTCGAGCTTGAGGCTACGGAAGATGTCGTAGATTGCTTCAGCGCCGATCTTCGCTTCAAAGAGCGTGCCGTACTTCACCGAGTAGCGATGGTACTGGATCTCATCGAAGACTTTTCCAACGACGATGCTGTCGATCTCCTGCTTTGCAAGCGTCATGCGCTCCTTGAGAGCGTCGCGTGCGGTGTCCGTATCTGCTGACTTGTGCTTCGTCTTGTATTCGCTTTCAAGCTCGTTCAGAAGGCGCTTCTTCACGTCTTCATTCACCTTGGTGATGATGTAGCCCGCGAAGTAGATGACCTTTTCAAGATCTGCCGCTGCGACACCGAGCACCTGCGCCATGCGTGAAGGCATGGAGCGAAGGAACCAGATGTGCGCGACCGGGGTGACGAGCTCGATGTGGCCCATGCGCTCGCGGCGCACGATGCTGCGGGTGATTTCCACGCCGCATTTGTCACAAACGATACCCTTATAGCGGATACCCTTGTACTTGCCGCAGTAACATTCGTAGTCGCGCTCAGGACCAAAGATCTTTTCGTCGAAAAGACCGTGCTTCTCAGAGCGCTGGGTGCGGTAGTTGATGGTTTCCGGCTTGGTAACCTCGCCGCGAGACCATTCAAGAATGCGCTCAGGCGACGCGAGCGAAAGGCGAAGTGAGTCCCAGTCTGCAGAACGGGACTGCTGCGGGCGCTTGTTTGGATTCGGCGTGTATGAGTGTTGTGATGCCATAGTAGTTTCTTTAGCTAATAAAATTAAGAGCGCGCCGCATAGCCTTGTGCATGGCCTTGCTCCATTCCGTCACCGCGATCCTGCAACGGCTCGATGTCGAGCGCGAGGCCGCGGATTTGGTTGGTCAGCACGGCAAAGGATGCCGGGGTGCCTGAATGCGAAACGGGCTCGCCCTTCACGATTGCGTCGAAGGTTGCTGAGCGGCCAGTAATATCGTCGGACTTGATCGTGAGCATCTCGCGGAGCGTATATGCCGCACCGTAACCGAGAAGTGCCCACACTTCCATTTCTCCGAAGCGCTGGCCACCGTTTTGTGCCTTTCCACCAAGCGGCTGCTGGGTGATGAGGCTGTACGGACCAATAGAGCGCATGTGGATTTTGTCTTCCACCATGTGGTGCAGTTTCAAGATGTACATGTAGCCGACGGATACTGGCTGCGCGAATGCTTCACCGGTGCGGCCATCGAAGAGCTGCATCTTGCCGGAGCGGTCAAAGCCAGCGGCTTCGAGTTCGTCCTTAATCTCTTCTGGTGTTGCACCTGCGAATGGAGGCACGACTGCCTGGTACCCGAGCTCGTTTGCCGCAAGGCCGAGGTGAAGCTCGAGAATCTGTCCGAGGTTCATACGGCTCGGCACGCCGAGCGGGGTGAGGATGATATCGACCGGGTTTCCATCTTTATCAAATGGCATGTCCTCGACAGGAAGCACGCGGGAGATAACACCCTTGTTTCCGTGGCGTCCCGCGAGCTTGTCTCCGACGGATACGTTTCGCACCTGCGCAACGGTCACGACAATCTTCTTGATGATGCCGCTTTCAAGCTGGTCACCCTTTTCGCGTGAGAAGACGCGCACGCCGATAACGCGGCCGCGCTTTCCGCCTTCCATGCGAAGCGAGGTGTCCTTCACGTCCTTTGCCTTGTCTCCGAAGATGGAGCGAAGAAGACGCTCTTCAGGGGTAAGCTGCGTCTCGCCCTTTGGCGTAACCTTTCCAACGAGAATGTCGCCCGGGCGCACCTCCGCACCAATGCGGATCACACCCTCTTCGTCGAGGTTCTTGAGGCGAAGTTCACCGACATTCGGAATGTCGTGGGTGGTCACTTCTGCGCCGAGCTTCGTGTCGCGCACCGCGCATTCGAAGTCTTCGATGTGCACGGTCGTGAACTTTGAATTCTCCACCATGCGCTCAGACACGATGATTGCGTCTTCGTAGTTTGCGCCGTTCCAAGACATGAAGGCAACGCGAGCGTTCTGGCCGAGGGCCATCTGGCCGTTTGCAGAAGAGGATGCATCAGCGAGGACGTCGCCCTTCTTCACCTTGTCGCCGGTCTTCACTGCTGGGCGCTGGTTGAAGGCAGAGTTCTGGTTGGTCTGCGTGAGGCCCTGGAGCTTGTACTCGTGTGGCTTTCCGGTAGATGGCGTCACGACAATCTTGCGTGCGTCACAGTAGGTCACTTCCCCTGCTTCCTGCGCAATGATGAGACGGCCGGTGTTGCGGGCTGCATGGCTTTCAATACCCGTTGCAACGAGTGGTGCTTCTGGAATGAGCACCGGCGTTGCCTGCTTCTGCATGTTTGAACCCATGAGTGCACGGTTTGCATCGTCGTGGTCCACGAATGGAATCATCGCGGTTGCCGCAGAAAACATCTGGTAGGTAGAAACGTCGATGAACTGAATCTCGTCACGGTTCACCACTGCTGGCTCGCCGCCACGGCGTGCTTCGAGCGTGTCTTCCACGATGCGCTTCTTGTCGTCGAGCTTGGTTGCACCATGCGCAATAACATATTCCTCTTCCTCAAGCGCGTTGAGCCACTGGATTTCATCCGTCACGACACCCTTCTTTACGATTGCATATGGCGTTTCAATAACACCGAATTCATTGGTGCGAGCATGGAGCGCGAGGCGAAGGATAAGACCGATGTTCTGGCCTTCTGGCGTGTGGATAGGACAGAGGCGGCCGTAGTGGGATGGGTGTACGTCGCGCACTTCAAAGCCGGCACGTTCACGCGTGAGGCCGCCGGGACCGAGCGCGGAAAGGGTGCGCATGTTCTCGAGCTCCGCAAGGATGTTCTGCTGGTCCATAAACTGCGAAAGCTGGTTCGCGGTGAAGAACTCACGAATCGAAGCCTGAAGCGGGCGCGGGTTTATGAACGCCATAGGGAGCGAAGTCTCGCTTTCAATGGTTGACATGCGGTCCTGGATGTTTCGCTTCATGCGAGACATACCAACGCGCATACGTGCCTGCAAAAGCTCACCCACGAAACGCACGCGGCGGAAGCCGAGGTGGTCGATGTCGTCTGGGCGCGCGTTCGGGTCTGCGTTAAGGCGAGCGATCTCTCCCGTGATGAGGAGAAGGTCGTTAAGCGAGAGGGTCTTCTCATCAAGTGCTTTTGCGGTCGTTGGAAGACCGAAGCGCTGGTTCAAGCGGTATCGTCCTACCTTATTAAGGTCATAGCGTTCTGGGGTGAAAAGTGCGTTGACGTACTGCTTTGCGTTGTCTGGGGTTGCGAGGTCTCCATCGCGCATGCGGCGATGGATCTCTACATACGCATCATCCACCGACTTCGTCGTGTCGTGTGCAAGGGTCGCCTGGATAGCACCGAAGGCGATAGGGTCCTTGGCAAAGTGCTCGAGGATCTTGTTCTTGTCTCCAGCACCAAAGATACTTAGGAGATAGGTGATCGGGAACTTGCGCTTACGGTCGATCTTCACATTGATGGAGCCATCAACATCAGACTCGATCTCAATCCATACACCGCGTGAAGGAATGATCTTTGCACCAAAGAGATTCTTTCCCTTCACTTCTTCCGCAACGAAGAACGCACCAAAGGAGCGGGCAAGCTGCGGCACGATAGCGCGCTCAACACCGGAAACGATAAAGCTCCCATGCGGGGTCATCATAGGAATGTCAGCCAGGAAGAGGTCCTGGGTCTTTTCAGTACCGAGCGTCTTGTTAAGAAGCGTTACGGAAATCTTTACCGGTGCTTCATAGGTGCGCATGTTCTCACGAGCATATTCTTCGTCACCCTTCGGCTCGCCAATTTCGAAGCCGTCAATGCGAAGCTCAAACTTTTTTCCTGAGTAGTCAGGGATCGGAGAAAACTCCTTGAAGAGGTCGCGGAGTCCGTCCCGAACGAGCCATTCAAACGAAGAACGCTGGTGCGCGACAAGGTCCGGGAATTCGAGGCGCGGAGCCTGGTATGCACCAAAAGTCTTCTGTACGAGTTCACCAGTGTTTTTCTTTGCACTGCGTGCAGTTTTTTCCGTAGGCATTTTTTGATGAAATTAAAATGAAGAGCTGGAAGCTAGAAACGGCGAAATGCTCATACATACGTATGAGCAGCGTCTCTTGTTTTCCAAGGCGCTGATAAAAGTTCAAACCTGTTTTTAGAACCGAGCACTAAATGACCCCAAACTGCCCCCGTCGTTACTCAATCTCGTATAAATAATATAGCCCGGCAGGCGGTGTGCCGTCAAGCTCAGGTTTCCCCACCAAAGCGAAAGGGCGGGTCCTGTGAAGGATACCCGCCCCGTTGATGCACCAACCGGTGCAACTTCCGAAGCTCAGCCCCGAGGGGAGATTTCCCCGATGGTGGAGAGCCCTCTCAGAAAGAGAGCGAAGACCCCAAGGCCGATGAAGAGGAAGGCGCACTTTTCACACGCGCCGCCACTCGGCATCGCCCCCTCGAGGAAATATGAGAGGCTGGCCGCAGCAAATGCACCGGCGGAGAACCACCGAAGCATTGGTGTCTGGCTACCCCATTTCAGGAAGAGCGCCGCGGCTAGCCCTCCCAGCATCAGTCCTCCGATCAGATGTGAGGACACATCATTCGTTAGCATCTGATGAAGATACTGGCTGGTCTTTTCGAACGTATTCATTTCATAACCCCATGTGGCGTTGTTTCAAAGGCAGTGCGAGCTGACACGAGCTCCGCACTACCGAACAGGTTCCCGATTATTATATACTGAAATATGCTATTTTGTCAAGCCTTTGCGCCATGCTTCTATTTCCTTATGATTTCCCTTCTGAAGCACTGCAGGTACGCGGTATTTCTTCCCTTCCCATTCGATAGTTTCTGGGCGTGTATATACCTCGTGCGAAGCAACTCTCCGCTCTTCAATTGACTCATCCTTGCCAAGCACCCCAGGCAAGCGGCGTGTCACGGCATCAATAATGGCGAGCGCAGGCACTTCACCGCCCGTGAGTGTTGCTTCTCCCACAGAGTACGTAAACACTTTCATCTTTTTCCCAGCAGTACCTTTTGTCTCTTTGGTCTCTTTCGCACCCCCGAGCTCCATCTTTTTTAAAATCTGCAGGGCACGAGAATCGATTCCTTCATAGCGGCCGCAGACAAGCACGACCTCATCAAACTTTCCGAGCTTGTCGGCTTCGACGTTGGTAAAAGGAGTGGCGCCGGGCTGGAACCACACAAGCGCAACCTTGCGTGGTTTTTTAGATGAGCCAAGTGACTTCTTTACCGCCTTCACCACTGGCAACGCCGTCATCACCATCCCCGGGCCGCCGCCATACGGCCGCTCGTCTACCTTCCCCCATTTATTTTCCACAAAGGTGCGGGGGTTCTGGTACACCACTTTTATGTTCTTTGCCGCCTGGGCGCGTCCTAAAATAGACGCGTTTACGTACGGCTCGCAGGCCTCCTGGAAAAGAGTTATGAGATGAAACCGGATCATTACTCCCTATTATGCACCAAGATCCCCAACCACATCATCAAGCGAACGCTCCCCTTGCACGCGCTTTCCACCAACTGGCTCATTAATCTTTAAGTTTACACGCGCATTGTGCTTCATACCCACGACACGCAGAAGCGTCCGGAGCGCCTTCGCAATGTTTCCGTCGCGGCCGATTATCTTGCCCATGTCATCAGGGTGGACGGTAAGGGTAAGGAGCACGCCCATCTCGTCGACGGTGCGATTTATTTGAATATCATTCGGGTGATCAACGAGGGCTTTGATCACCTGGTCGAGAAATTGTTGGTCTAGGTCCATAACAGTCGTTGCAGATTTACGGTAGGGTTAAGCGTACAGGATAAAAGGTAAAGAGTTCGTGAACGTCAGCAGGAACGGCTCCTGGACGGTGCGCCATCGAGGCGCAGAGCCATTTTGGCTTATTCCGCAGCAGGCTCTGAAGCCTCCTCAGTTGCCTCTACAGGATCGCTATCTGCCTCAGCAGGCGCCTCTTCTGGAGCAGTTTCTTCAGCTGGTGCTTCCTCAACAGCAGGTGCTGCCGCAGCTTCTGCTGCTGCGCGAGCTGCTTCTTCAGCTGCCGCCTTTGCTGCTGCAGCCTCTTCCTCACGCTTTGCGTTATTTTTCTCGAGATTCTTCTTAGAAACCGCTGGAATCTTCTTGCCTTCGTATACCCCTTCCTTAATGAAAAGGTTCATCGCGGTTGGGGAAACCTGGGCACCCTTAGCCACCCATTCCTTTACGCGGTCCCCATTAATGGTAGCGGCCTTGGTCTTTGGGTTGTAGGAACCGACGAGGTCCACATACTTCCCTGCCTTTGGGCCGGCAGTCTTCTCGAGGACGGCAATACGAAAAGCCGCGTCGTTTTTTCGGCCAATTCGCTGAAAACGTATCATCAACATAGTTTCCCTAGAGTACCAGAACTGTATAAAATAATCAAATAATACTCAGCCGTGGTACTTTTAAGGTATGCACCTTGAGCCTCGCACCTGGCAGTCCACCCTGCGTTCCAGCCTCCTCTATGGGGCAATCCTGCTCCTCAGCGGAGCCTCTTCCTGGGCACTCACCGCCCACTATCTCTCCCCTACCACGAGCAAATCTGCTGAGGAAACTACCCAGGCCCTCACACCAAACGCCCATGCCGCGGCACTTTCTACCACCACACCCCTAGGTACCATACGCCGCCTCACCATTGCTGACGTAGTTCCTGCGCAAGGAAAACTCATCGCGGCTGACCTCGTCCATATGGAGCTCTATTTGTACCAAGACGGCACCACGACTGCCGAGTATCCAATTCTCACCAAAGGAAGACCTGGTACACCGTACGAAACACCAAGCGGCTACTACACCGTCCTAAGTAAGGAAGTGAACCACGTGAATGCCTGGGAGAACGTGAGCATGCCGTATAGCATGCAGTTCAACGGAAATTATTTCATTCATGGCTGGCCCACCTACGCAGACGATACTCCGGTGGCCTCCACATATTCTGGCGGATGCATACGGCTCAGCACGGCTGACGCCGTAAAAGTGTATGCGTTTGCCGACACGGGCACGGGCGTTTTCGTGTATGACCCGGGTGCCGCAGCATCAATCCCTTCAGTGACCATGACCTCTTCCGTAGTGCCTCCTGTTTCTGCCGCTGCCTATCTTGTGGCTGACCTTGATACGGAAGATGTCTATGCGGAGCGAAATGGCACCGCCATGCGGCCAATCGCTTCTGTCACAAAACTCATGACGGCCCTCACGGCAAACGAGACGATTATGTTTGACCATCCGATCACCGTTCCCAAAGGCGACTTGAGCGATGCGACTTCCACCGACGCAACTCCCGAGACGTTTGTCGTTGGGAATCTCCTCTACCCTCTTTTGATGGAGTCGAATAATAAGATCGCGGCTGACCTTGCCCGCTATTATGGAACTAATGCATTTGTCGGATGGATGAATGCACAGGCTAAATCCCTCGGCATGGCATCCACAAGCTTTGCTGATGCTAGCGGTATCTCCCCCGAAGACCAGTCGACTGCCGAGGACCTCTTTCGCCTTGCCGACTATCTCGCAAACAAAAAGTCATTTATCTGGGACATCACCCGCACCCCGACGAAAACCATAACCGCAAGCAACAGCACGCAATACGTGTATCAAAACTTTAATCTGTACTCGGGGCTTGATTCATTTATAGGAGGCAAGGTTGGCAAGACGACCGCTGCGAAAGAGACCATGGTCTCTGTCTTTACCGTACCCGTTGGAAATCAAATGCGCCGCATTGCCATCATTGTGCTGGGCTCGGATGACTATAACGCAGACACATCTGCCCTGCTCCAATGGTTTAGCACGCACGCGTCGCTCTATCCTAATACAGCCTGCGCATCGTGCGCGGGAGTTTCAGAAAAGAAGATACCTCTCTAAGAGTGAGTGGCGAATAAAAAGAATGGCTCCGGTTAGGGAGCCTAAAGTGCAGGCATGATCTGAAGATATATCACCTTCTCTGCGGGATCTTCTCCGTTAGGAGAGGGTTTCTGAAGATGAAGCTCGTAATCCCCGGGTGGGCCTGTGACCTTAAAGGTGAAGACCTGTAGGGGAATCGAGAAGCTGCTCCCCGATTCAGGAACAGTCTTCACTTCCACTTCCACGAAGTTTGAAGGTGGCGTAACCACCCACTCTTGCGTGTCGAGAGGTCCCCGGTCAAGCTGAATTTGGAACTTCTCTCCCTGACCTACTTTTCTTGCTATTGGTTCTAACATTAAACACTCCTCACTAGCCGCTCCTATACTATAGAACTACCTAAAAAAGTAAATGTTTGCTAAGGTGAAGGAAATGGCACACTCCGAAATGGTTGAGGGTAAGGAAGCATATACAGGTCCCATATCAATGACGGCAAAGGGCATCGGCTTTTTCAAATTCCCGCTTGAAGAGACTGGCGCGGAGGATGGCACCACGAAGAGCAACGCGGACCGGAATGCCGGTGAGCGCCCTGAAAAAATACGTGACGACCTCTTCATACCCGCAGACCAAACCATGGGCGCCTTTCCGGGAGACATCGTAACGGTCGTGTCACTCGGCATGATGGAGGACCCGCGCACGCGCACGAAGCGTGAATATGGAAAGGTTGTGGCAATCGTCGCGCGTGCGCATGAGACATTCGTCGGCAAGCTTATTAGGGACGAAAACCCTGGCGCACCTGTTGGGCAGGTTTTGCTCGTGGCTGACTGGAAGAAAATGTACACACCGTTTATCGTGCGCGGCGAAGATCTTCCGGTGGGGTTCAAGGTCGTGCTTCGTTTTAAGGGATGGCTTGAACCAAGCGGCATGATGCCCGCGCTGCCATGGGGCGTTGTTGAAGAGATCATTGGTCCTGCTGGTGTACACGAAACGGAAATGCGCGCGCTTGCGCTTTCGCAAGGCTTCCATTCAGAGTTCCCACCGGGAGTGCAAAGCGAGGCGCGCGCGCTCGAAGATACTGGCAAGGGAATGATCGCGAAAGAGGCGGAGGAGGCGGTCGCTTCCGGTAAGCGCAAGGATTTCCGCAACACCCCCACCTTCACCATCGACCCATACGACGCAAAAGACTTTGACGACGCACTCTCCGTGCGCTTCTTGGACGAGAGCGACGGCGAGGGTAAAAAGGGTCATATCGAAGTAGGTGTACACATTGCGGACGTTTCCTTCTTTGTGCGCCCGGGAACCGCTATTGATAACGAAGCGCAGGAGCGTGCGACTTCGGTATACCTCGTGGACCGCACGATTCCCATGCTTCCCGAAGTGCTTTCCAATAATCTTTGCTCGCTAAATCCGCACGAAGTACGCCTTGCTGTCTCTGCGGTCTTTGAGCTCGACCAGAATGCAAACGTTATTTCCAAATGGTTCGGCGAAACGGTCATCCACTCCGACCACCGTTTTACGTACGAAGACGCCCAAGAAGTACTTGATGCTGCGGATCAAACGAATCCTTCACGTGAAGTGGGCAGCAAGACGCCAGGACATGAAATGGAGCGTGAGTTGGTGGCTATTGCGGCGCTTGCGCGAAAGATTCGCGCACGACGCACGGAGAAAGGCGCTATTGCCTTTGATACTGCTGAAATAAAAGTGAAGCTTGATGAGAACGGAAAGCCAATCGAGGTGGTTGCAAAGGAGCGCAAGGAAACGAACATGCTCATCGAGGACTTCATGCTTCTCGCGAATGAATCGGTTGCGGAGTACTTGGCTGAAGAATCTAAAAAGGCAAATCTTCAGAACGGCTTTATCTACCGTGTCCACGACCAGCCAAACCCCGACAAGATTGAAGACCTGGCGCAGTTTTTGAAAGTGATGGGCTACTCGCTTGAGACGCATGTGGGGCATGTGAAGGGCGTAGATTTGAATAAACTCCTTAAGCAAGTGGAAGGAAAACCGGAAGAATATCTCATAAAGACTGCTTCCCTTCGCTCGATGGCAAAGGCCACCTACACCACCCACAATATCGGCCACTACGGTCTTGCCTTTGATTTCTATACCCACTTCACGTCACCTATTCGCCGCTACCCCGACCTCCTCGTACACCGTATGGTGAAGCATTTTACGGGAGGCGAGAAAGTATCAAAGGAAGAACTCTCTATGATAGATGCGCTTGCACTCCACTCGAGTGAGCGTGAAGTCGCCGCCGCAAACGCAGAACGTGACTCAGTGAAAATGAAGCTCGTTGAGTTTATGGAAGACAAGGTTGGTCAGGAATTTGAGGGTGTGATTAGCGGGGTGTCTGACCGCGGCATTTTTGTGGAGCTTAAAGACACGCATGCAGAGGGCATGGTGCGCGTGCGTGACCTAGGCGATGACTACTTCACCTATGACGAAAAGCGGTACCGGCTCGTTGGCATGAAAACGCAAAAGCAGTATGCGCTTGGTGACCCCATAAAAGTGAAGCTGGTGAACGTGCGCATGTTTGAGCGCGAGCTCGACTTCGAACTAGCTCAATAAAAAGTGCCCGCGGCGAGCGCGGGCAAAATTATCAGCGGCTATAGCCTAGCCAGTACGAATTTCTTGAACAAAGGGATCGGTAAAAAACTTGCGAAGGAGCTCTGCTCCTGAATGGTTATGCGTTTCCCCTCCCTCTTCACGTTCATTGCGCACCGCACGATATGGCTTGAATTTTGCGGGATCTTCCGAGTGTTCCTGCTCGATATGAATATCGAGCCGAATATTTTCGCCAGTTGACCACGCAGTAAAATCCCCTTTTTGACACAAAGGGCAAACAAAATGGGGCATGTCTTCCCTCAGCTTTTGGTACAAACTCCGGTAGTTGTACCCCAGTTTTATAACTAATGCTAGAGCTCGTCAGTTTCACCGGGAGGCTGTACCGGTTGGGAAAGTCTTTCGAGAGTGGCTAATTTTTCATTGTGCCGAGAGACAATTTCTTCAAATCTTTCTTGTCGCAAAACAGGATTTGGATAATTTTTAGCCAAATCATCGAGATCACTTTGTGTCTCTGCAAAATATGTATCGATCATTGGTTGTGACGGATTCGAGTTAGGAGAAAGTGTGCCTATTTGCCTTATTCCTTTTTCTATATACATACGAAAATCTTCCTCGGTTGTACGTTCAGGATTTTCCCGGCGATCGAGACCACTTCTTGTACCAATAACTTCTTGGGGAATATTTTCTTGCTGCTTCCTTCGTTCACCCTGCCTTCTTCTGAACATCTCAAATTTCATACGTAAAAATTATTTTGCTACTTGGGCTGCTTCTTCAAATTTTACCGACAAAAGCTTTGAAACGCCATCCGCGCCCATGGTGACACCATAGAGGATGCCGGCGCGGCTCATGGTCTCCCGGTTGTGGGAGATGACGATGAGCTGCGAACGCTTCGCAAGGTTTTCGATCATGTCGCCATACCGGCGAGAGTTTGCTTCGTCGGGCGCAGCATCGGTTTCGTCGAGGATGAGGAATGGTGGCGGGTTCACCTGGCTCATGGCAAAGATGAGTGCGATGGAGGTGAGGGCGCGCTCGCCCCCAGAGAGCTGCATGAGTGACTGCACACGCTTCTTTGGCAGGGCCACGGAGATTTCGATACCCGCTTTCTGACGTGCCTTCTTTGGCTCGTCGCTATAGTCTTCGGCATCTGCCTCTTCGTCATCAAGTTCTTCTCCTTCGGTGCCTTTGCTGCTGACGCGCATATCAATCTCTTCAAGCACGAGCTTCGCAGAACCTCCGCCAAACATAAGTGCGAAGAATTCTCCAAAAGAGCTGTTCACTTTTCGGAGACCTTCGGTGAAGCTCTTGGTGAGTTCCTGGTCGAGGTCAGTGATGAGCTCATGGAGACCGGCAGCAGACTTCGAGAGGTCTTCGAGCTCTCGAGCAAGGTATGCTTCACGCTCTACGGCGTCCTTGTATTCGGCGCGCACGTCCTCGCCGGCGCCGCCCGCTTCTTCCACACGAATCTTGAGGCGATCAATGGCGCGGCGCCGGTCGTTCTGCTCCTGGCGCACGTGCTCCGGAAGTGTTTCCACTTTTTCATACGAAAGCGCAGGGACACCAACAAGCGCAAGTGCTTCATTTCGTTCACGCTTGTATTCTTCTGCCTCGTGCTGCAATTCTTCAAGGCGGCCCGTGCATCGCGCTACCGCACTTTCCTCCTGTGCCTTGCTTTCCGCAACGGAGAGGATACGGTGACGCTCTTCGCGACCGGTTTCTTCATAGGCGAAGACGGCTTCACGCGCGCGGCCAAGGGCCGCGCGCGCCTTCTCGATACGCTCACTCAGCTCCTTATCTTTTTGGGAAAGCTCCGCAAGCTGGCTTTCATAGGTATACACCGATTTCTCTTCCTCACTTAAGATATCCTCATTAGGCGAAGCGAAACGATTAAAGAATGCGAGGAAGCTGTGGCGCACCGCCTTAAGTGCAGCATAAATTTTTGCTGGGTGCTCGTCTTCCGTGAGTTCACTTTGTGACTCGATCTGTTCCTTAAGGAGCTTTAGGTCTTCACGAAGTATGGTGACATGCGTCTCTCGAGAAAGCTGGATGCTTCGCTTCTTTGCTCCTTCGAGCGCGCCTTCAACGCGACCCATTTCGCGGGAATGTGCCGCGCGCTCTGCGAGCGCGCGATCAAGCTCGCGCTCTGCCTGACGCACGGCTTCCGTGCGCTTCAACCCTTCGGTGTCGTGGGTGGTACGCTGCTCGAAAACGGCAAGCTCGGCGTCTGCTTGCG
>JARIGN010000037.1 GCA_029288835.1 Candidatus Kaiserbacteria bacterium | reverse complement strand
GCCTACCTGGACTCGAACCAGGGACCATATCCTTAAGAGGGATCTGCTCTACCAACTGAGCTATAGGCGGTATTTTTCGAGTATAACGGAATTTTAAAACTTTTCCACTATCTTAGCTATCCCACAACGCGCTTCAAATGTTGGGGAATATGGACTAGGATTTCGTACGGGTTGGTGCCGGCGAGCGCAGCGGCATGCGTCACGGAATTTTTCGCAGATGCATCCCTTCCATATATGATGACCGGTGTTCCCGGCTGCGCGTCTGCCACCTCACTCACGTCGATGCTCGACATATTCATACTGACGCGGCCGATAATCGGGCAGGCTTTTCCATTCACGACATACCAACCTTTGTCTGAAAGCGCCCGCTTCACGCCCTCAAAATAGCCGACGGGTACGGTGGCGATGCGTGCAGGCTTATCAGCACGATACGTCGCGTTATACCCCACAAATTCTCCGGGCATGATTTCCCGGACCGAAGTAATGAGGGAACGCAGCTCGAGCGCCGGTCGAAGACCAAGTGCTTCAGGTTCATTCGCAGAGACATCAAAACCATAAAGACCAATGCCGAGCCGGCCGACGTTTGTGTTTGCCTGCTCGCTAAAAGCCATGCCGGTTGTTGCCGCGAGGTGGCGATGTTTGATGGAAGTGAATTCGCTTGTGAGTTTTTGTGACATGGCTTGCCACTGCTGCAGCTGGCTTTCTGTATTTATCGTGTCTGCGTTCTCAGCATCGGCAAAATGGGAGCAGATGCCAACGAGTTTGAGGTGCCGGCTGCTTTTAATAATACGGATCGCCTCATCAAGATCTTCAGGAAGAATACCTTGGCGATGCATGCCGGTGTCGAGCTTGAGGTGAATAGAAATCGGTTTCCTGTTTCGCTTTTGAACAAGCTGCGCAAGCTCGCGCAGCTGCACAAAATCCACGATCCCATACTCAAGGTTCGGTAGGGTGCTGGAAACAATTTCTTCCGGCCGAACATAACCGATCACGGCGATGGGGGAGCGAATACCTGCGTGTCTCAGCGTCCGCGCTTCAAAATAGGAGTCAACCATGAAGAAAGCAATATTCTCCCTGTCCAAAATTCCTGCGATGAGCGTTAAGCCATGCCCATAGGCATTGCTCTTAAGGACCGGCGCAAAGGTGAGGTGCGGATAGGTTCTTTGATATGTGTGTAGATTGTGGAGAAGATTTTGACGGGAAATGCCGACCTCAACGAGGGGAGAATGGGAATCAAAAGTGCGGAGAAAATCTCGAACGGCGCGGCGAACGTTCATGAGTATTATAGTACCGCACGCTTTCACACGAAAAGGGTCTTATATAGTGCCGAGGGCGGGGGTCGAACCCGCACGAGCGTTTATAGCTCACAACGTTTTAAGCGTCGCGTGTATACCAGTTTCACCACCCCGGCGTTTTCTTATTGTAGGGCTTTTTGTTGCACTTTAGCAAATGGTGGAGGCCTGAGCGGGAATTGAACCCGCGCATAACGGTTTTGCAGACCGTCGTGTTACCACTTCACCATCAGGCCGTTCTATAAATATAGCGTATTTTGTCGGAAGAGCTACTTATCGATTAGATAAGAGATAAAAATACCTAAAGTGAGAATTAGGTTGGGGATAACCACCCCGACCCTTATGTAAGGCTTTATTTACAGCGCGCGATATGAATTTTTTCTGATTAGGAAGCGAACAGGATACCGTCTACAATAAAGACATGATTACCGATACGGATATCACCAAACTAAAAACAGTATTCGCTACGAAGGAAGATTTGAAACAAATGAGAGAAATTTTCGCAACGAAGGAAGAACTCCAGGAGCTTCGCATAGATATGAACGATGGTTTTCACGTACTAAATGAGAAGATGGATGGAGTACTGGGAAGAGTAGACGAAGTATTCAATGCCGTTGATTTTATTGCAGGGAAATATCGCGAGCGAGAACAAGAAGATGCGGTTGGCGCTGCCGTGCAAGCTCGGCACGGAAGGCAGATTGATGCCATCGCTGAATATATAGAATTTGAGCTACCCGAATAGGTTAGTCTTCAGGGGAGTCTAATGAGTCATTCTCTGGAGCAGCGGTTTCGTGTGAATGCTCGTTTGAAAGTTCATTCGAAAGCTCGTCGAGACGCTGGCGGTTCTTTTCGCCATAGTCGAGTTCAAATTTTATAAAAGGCAAAATAGAGAAGCGGCCATGCTTCTTTAGGTATTCGCGGAAGGGATCGCGGTGGCGTGTGAGGAACGACATAGCAGGTACGCTCGCGCTGTCAGGAAAAACGCTCACAAAAATAGTGGCATTCTTTCGGTCCGGGCTCATGTCGATGCGCGTCGGGGTGATGAGCGAACCGCGTGCTGCTTCAAGCGCGATGTAGTCTGCGGCAAGATGCATCAGGCTCTCGGAAGCCTTTTCAGTACGAAAACTCGGGGGCCGTGTTGGTTTTGAGAAAAAATCGTCCATGGTGGTTGGTGGATGTAATTGATATATTCCTGGCGGTGTGTTTCGTGGCTAGCTTTCCACCACCTTATAAAAGGTAAGGGTGTCGCCACCAGCAAGGTCGGCCTTCGTGTCGATCTGCGCGCCAAATTCTCCCTCGGTGCGAATCTCCTTCACGTCGGCACGAGCCTGCTGAAGGTTTGCCACTTTTCCGCCGCCAAGGTCCACGCCGCGTCGGTCAATTTTCACCAGATCGCCGACCTCCACAAAGCCGTCATCGAGACGCGCGCCGAGCACCTGCTTCCCGCCGCTCGCATTAAAAATCTTCAAGACTTTCGCATGGCCGAGAACTTCTTCCTTACGCACTTTCGGCGCGCGCTGGAGCACGATCTCCGTCATGCGGTTTTCAAGGTCATAAATAATGGAGAAGATTTCAATGGCTACGCCGGTGCGTTCTGCGAGCTCACGCGCGCTTGAGTCTGTACCCACATGGAAGCCGATGATCATCGCACTGCCTTCTTTTGCGGAGTTTGCGGCCATCGCTTTCTTTACGTCTCCTTCGGAGACGGCGCCGATGCCTTCGCCCACCACTTTAAGCGCGACAAGCTCATGGTCAATCTTTGCGAGCTCGTGCTTAATTGCTTCGATGCTTCCGGAAACGTCAGCTTTGATGATAAGCGGAACGATAACTTTTTGGCCGTGGTCGGTTTGCTCGCTTGCTGCGCCACGGTTTGCTTCCGCTGCAGCTGCATTCTCCTTGATGAGCTGCTCCGCTTCCTTTTTATTAGCCACCATGGTGAATGGCATACCAGCCGAAGGAAGGTCGCTCCATCCAGAGATTGAAACAGGTTGCGAAGCATTGCCCACCTCAATGCGCTTTCCTAGGAAGTTTTCAATAAAACGAACTGGTGTGCTCACGCTGTCAGAAACCACAACGGAACCGGTCTCAAGCATGCCGTCTTTAATAATGAGCGTGGCAGAGATACCGCGCTTCGGGTCCTGGGAAGATTCAAGGACGAAGCCTGTTGCCGGAAGGGATACATCTGCGGTGAGCTCAGCGAGGTCTGCGGTGAGGAGGACGAGGTCAAGAAGCTCGGGAACGCCTTCGCCCGTTTTTGAAGAAACTGCAGCGGAAGGAATAGAACCACCAAGCCCTTCGAGATAGATGGCGTGCTCAATTGCTGAATTCTTTGCGCGCTGTACATCTGCGCCGTTCTTGTCGATTTTCGTGAAGGCGACGATGCAGGGAATATTCGCTTCGACAATTGCGTCATAGGCTTCTTTGGTTTGCGGCTTCACGCCTTCGTCTGCGGCGATGACAAGGATCGCGACGTCGGCTGCCTGGGCACCGCGCGAGCGAAGTGCGCGAAAGGCTTCGTGACCGGGAGTATCGAGAAAGGTTATGGTGCGCGCGGTGCCCTCGTGCTCATGGACAGCCTCATAGGCGGACACGTGCTGCGTGATACCGCCGGCTTCGCCGGCGGTCACATTGGCCTTACGGATGTAGTCGAGCAGGGAAGATTTCCCGTGGTCGATGTGTCCCATGACGGCAACTATTGGTGGGCGGGGAGTTCGTGCCATAGAAACGCATTATGGCATAAAACCTAGCTTTCCGCAAAAACTCAGGAAAATTTTAGAACCACTGCAGGTTTTCTTGATGGGTATTTTTCTAGACTAAGGGCATACCAATAATGTATTTCGTTATGAAAAACAACATAGTCGGAAAAATAGTAGTAGGTGCTGCACTCATAGTAGTTACGGGAACAGGCATGGCCCATGCCGCAACCTCTTCCGGTAGTTCAACGGGGACAGGTACAAGTACCGGCTCGAGCGGTAGCTCGGCCACAGCCACTGCAGCAGCGATTCAGTGTGTCGCAAAAACAGTAGCGACACGCGAAACCGCAGCCGATGCGGCAGTCGCAGCGTATAACACAAGCATCAGCGCAGTCTATAGTAGTCGTGCAAAATCTCTCGCTGCAGCGTATGCAACAGGGAACGCGTCGACCATTGCTTCATCCATCAAGACAATCTGGGCAACGTTCAACGCAGCGAGCAAAACGGCGAGTGCAACGTATGCCACTAAACGTCTCAACGTTTGGAATACCTTTAAGAAAGCATCAGCAGCATGTAAAGCGCCCGCAGGAATTGTTGACTATAAGTAAGGAACGATAAAAAGGAATTGCTCCCTAGCCCAAAGTGCATTAGGGTGAAGGAATGAAGTTCACTGGTAGCAATCACCGTGTGTATATGGACTGGGCATCCGCTGCGCCCGTTTCAAAAGCAGCAGAAAAGGCGTTTATAAAAGCGCTGGGCTCTTTCGGCAACCCTTCTTCACCGCATGCGGAAGGGCTTGCTGCGCGGGAAATCCTCGAAAAATCTCGCACCACTATTGCACGACTCGCGGGTGTCAAGGCCGATGGGGTTATTTTCACCTCTGGTGCAACAGAAGCAAATAACCTTGTGATACAGGGTGTAGTGCGTGCGCTTCAAGAAAAAAATTCAGATCAGCCAATACATATTCTGTATTTGCCGACCGCCCATGCTTCGATCGTCGAGACCATACAGGCAGTACACAAAGAAAATGCAGGAAAAGGAGTAGAGATAGAATCGCTGCGAATTAAGGATGGTGCAATAGACCTAGCCGCAGTGCGCGAGCAGCTTCGTCCTGAAACAGTGCTCGTCTGCATGGATCTTGTCTGTGGGGAGACGGGAACACGCTGGGCCACGCGTGATGTGCGGCGTGTTCTTGATGCATACCAAAAAGAGCAGAAAAATACGCAGAGAATTTTGTTGCACGTCGACGGAAGCCAGGCTCCCTTTGTTGAATCAATAAATTGCAATCATCTTGGTGCTGACCTTTTGACACTCGATGCTCAAAAGGTGGGAGGTGTGCGGGGTATCGGTGCGTTGATTCGTACAAACCCTCATATTTTTCTTGCGCCCATCATGCAAGGTGGGGGACAAGAACAGGGTCTTCGGCCAGGTACGGAAAACCCAGCGCTCACTGCAGCGTTTGCCGAAGCACTTCAGGAAATTCAGGAAGAGAAAAGCAGGGCGGAATTTGTCGCGCGCGCCGCAGGCGCTGTCTCTTATACACATCTG
>JARIGN010000006.1 GCA_029288835.1 Candidatus Kaiserbacteria bacterium | reverse complement strand
CCATAAACCCCTTTGGATAGGGTTGCAGCTCTACCGTGCCTGCAGCGTAGCCCCTCCCTTCCGTATGCTTGAGGAAATTCGAAAGTGTGCGTAAAAATTGCGGCTCTGGAAAGGTATCCGCATCCAAGAAAAATATCCAATCACCATCAGGGCGTGCTTTCTCAGCACCATAGTTTCGTGCGTGCGACACGCCCGCCTCAGGCACCGAGAATACCTGCACGTTTTGAGCAGGAAAATCCTTCGCGCGCTCAAGGGTTGTGTCGGTTGAACCATTTTCCACAACTATGATCTCGTAGGCGTCATTGGGATACTCAAGATCCTGAAGATGTTTGAGGGTGGACTGAATGTACTTTTCCTCATTATGGGCGGGAATCACTATGGAGAAAAAGAGTTCTCTAGTCATGGACGGAATGGCGTAATGCTCCCAGTATACGATTTTCTCAGAAAAACTCTATGTTTTCTTTATACTTCCTTGATTGCTAAAATGCCATTATTTTTGAATGGAATCATTTTTGCAATGGATAAAGGTTAAGGCGTTATTACATTTTTCTCAAAACGCACTGCCTCACCTTTCACCGAGGGAATTCTGGTGGGCTGCTTTAGGAAGAAATATTGGATCTGAGATAAATGGCAAAAATACTGATTTTACTCGCCCCGTGCTAATCATGAAAAAACTTTCTCGTTCTTTATTTCTCGTGATTCCTGCCACTACTCAAGCGCACAGTGGTACATGGTATGTACCTATATTCTATAATAATAGAAAACAATATCTCTGCCTGCATCAAATGAGAGTAGTAGATATCAGAAGATTTACTTATCGTATTGGCCAAATTTCTCCTATCCAATTTAAGAAAGTAAAAGAAGGATTTGATTTACTCTATAAATAGATAATCCGCTGCACCAAGATGCAGCGGCCGCGGCTAGTGCCGAAAAAGCAGAAGTAACTCTGCGTAGACTTAGTATAGTCTTCTGAGCTTTGGCGTCAAATAAGGGCTAACTCTTGAGGCCGTTTCCTTTTTGGAAGAGCCAGAGCGCTAAGGCAAGAAGCACGCAGATAAGCACGACCATGACTATGAAGCTGGTGCGAAGCGACACATCACTGATGCCGAGGAAGCCGTAACGGAATGCATTTACCATGTAAAGGATAGGATTCAAAAGAGAGAGCTCGCGGAAAAATGGGGGCAAACGGTCAACCGAATAGAAGACGCCGCCGAGGTACGTGAGCGGCGTGAGCACGAAGGTCGGCACGATATTAATCGCGTCAAAAGACTTTGCATAGATACCATTTACGAGTCCTGCGAGCGAGAAAAGTATGGAAGTGAGGAATGCGGCCGCAAAGATAATAGCGAGATTAAAAATGACAAGATGTGTGAAGAAAAGCGCCACCAAGAGCACGAGCACTGCCACCAAGAGCGAGCGAATCACTCCCCCACTTACGAAGCCAAAAATCACCACCCAGTTTGGAAGCGGCGAGACTAGGAGCTCTTCGAGATAGCGCTGCATCTTTGCACCGAAAAAGGTGGAGACTACGTTGCTATAGGAGCTAGTGATGACCGCCATCATGACAAGGCCTGGCACAATGAAGAGAATATAGGAGAAGCCGTCGATTTTAGCTATTTGTGAGCCAATAAACGTACCAAAGATGGCGAAATAGAGCGTGGTGGTCACGACCGGCGGCAAAAGCGTCTGGGACCAGATGCGGAAGATGCGCACGGTTTCCTTACGGACCATCGTCAAAAAACCAATCACGATAGGTGCGCGATGGGTCGTCATGGTGGAATTGAGTGAGTTGGAGAGTGCCATACAGGGTCCTTGCTTTCGCTTATTTCTTTTCTATTAAATTAATGAACACTTCCTCCAAACGACTTCCAGTATTGCGGATGTTGGCGATCTGTACACCCACTGCCGAAAGCTTTCGGATAGAGTCATTCACGGTTTGGCCTGGCGCTAGCTTCAGCTCGAGCGTGGTGTCATCCACCTTAGTTAATGGATAATCGCGCAGCAGCGTCATTTCGGCAGTGGAGACTGGTGCAGTGGTGTCGAGCAAGAGTGTGACGAAATTAATGTTGGTAAGGAGTGACTTCACGGTTCCCTTCTTGATGATCTCACCGTGATTAATGATCGCAACCTCACGGCAAAGCTGCTCGGCTTCTTCAAGATAATGTGTGGTAAGGATGATGGTCGTGCCACTTGCGTTCAGCTCGCGAAGGAACTCCCACATCTCTCGGCGCAGCTCGACGTCGACGCCGGCGGTTGGTTCGTCGAGAAGGAGTACCTTTGGCTCATGAATGAGCGCGCGGGCAATCATGAGCCGGCGCTTCATACCGCCTGAAAGCGTGCGAGACTGGTCGTTACGCTTTTCCCAAAGGCCCAGGTCCTTAAGCAGCTGTTCTGCGCGAGGGAGCACGTCTTTGGTTGAAATGCCGTAGTAGCCGGCCTGGTTCACGACGATTTGGAGCGACGTCTCGAACCAGTTCAAATTAAACTCCTGCGGCACAAGCCCAATGAAAGACTTCGCCTTTTCTGGATGCGCATCCATGTCGACGCCGCACACCTCAGCGGTACCGCCCGTCTTCACGACGAGCCCTGAAAGAATGCCAATCAACGTTGATTTTCCTGCACCATTTGGCCCAAGGAGCGCGAAGAACTCTCCAGCATGCACCGTGAGCGAAACCCCTTTAAGTGCCTCATGACCCTTCCCTTCCTTTCCGTCACGGCTTGCATATACCTTACGGAGGCCTTCTATCTTGAGCGCCGGCTCGGCACTTACCGTGCCAGAATGAGCCATATTTGACGAAGTTTTTCCTTTGTTTTTTGGCTCGTGGGTGTCTTGCATACCGTTCGTACCTTTACTCTACCCTAGGGAAGGCATTTTGAAAAATGGAGGATAAAATACACAAAATCACCCTACTTAGCACCATCCTCGTATGGCTGTGCTAGCATTATAGGTATGAGCAAGCATGAGAAACCAAACCCCGTAACGCGTGCATTAGGGTATGTCACTATTGCAATCGTAGGAGGAACCGCGGTTGTTACCTTCCTGCCAAGCTCCTTTTACTCTGGTGCACCGCTAAATGATTCAACCAACCTTCTCACCAGCGTCGAGCAAATGATTTCACCGAGCACGCCCGCTCCTGCCCCAGTTCATCCTGTAGCCGCCAAAACTACCGCCACACCTCACAAAGCAACAAGCAAGACTGCTTCAAGTACTACTGCAACAACTACTCCTTCAAAAGAAGACTTAGTTAAGACGGGGACGCCGTAGAAAACTTATAGCAAGCTTTCGTGACCGGCGCATAGAGTCGCTGCGCAATAATAGTGTATCCAGCAGCATTCGGATGCACTTCGTCATACATATACTGAGTAGTGCCTATGAGTTCGTGAAGGATATTTGGTACATAGACGACAGAATACTCTTTCGCAAGCTCTTGAAACATGGGCGCGAACGGATCGGTTGGAAAGCCACCCAGCACTCCTACAAGCACTACCTGAATATGGTTTTGCTGCAAGGTAGTTATGATCTGCTGCAAGTTGTTCTGGGTGGTTGAAAGCGGAATACGTTGCAAGGCATCGTTGCCACCAAGCAGGACAATGACGATGTTGGGATTCTGTGCCACGACGTCGGGCAAGCGCTCAAGCGC
>JARIGN010000020.1 GCA_029288835.1 Candidatus Kaiserbacteria bacterium | reverse complement strand
ATAGAAGATAGAGAAGGGTGGGCGCGACGTTTGCCAAAGGCTCTGCGACTCATCGAGGCGAAGGCTTTGCGGCAGGAAGAAGAAATAGGAGAGTGCAAGGACGAGCAGCATCAAAAACGCAAGGAAACCGATCGTTACCATGCGGGTACGGCGCTCCGTCTTAAAGGAGTCCTGGAAGTGTTGGTAGCGTTTCGTGAAGAGGTTTCGTGCGGCTAAGTCAGTGCTCATAGGCGGTTCGGCGTTAGGTGTTTACGGGGTAGACGTGCGGTCGGGTAAGGAGCTCCGCGGGAGCATTCAAGAGGTCGTGGGTCATGCTGCGTGGCTTGATAACACGCTCAGGCTTTTTCTCTTCGACGAATGCCGGGAAGGACGCCTGCATAAATGGCCAGAAGATGAGGATGTTTATGGAAGCCCACGCGATGTTGTTTACCACCGAAGCGGTGAGGCCTTCCCGGAAAAGTGCCACAATAACCCCGAGCACCACGAGGCCGGCATAAAGCGTGTGCCACTTCACGATAGGGAAGAAGTTTCCCCTTACGCGGCCTTTGGTCGTAATGTTGAAGGAGTTTTTGGTCTTGGTGAGGGCTGCCCAGAGCGCATCAACCTGAATGTTAAATGAGCCAATGGAAAATGCCATGGACTGGAAGGTGAAGGTGAAGTTGGTGGAGCGGCGAATGAGGTAGAGGGTAAAGAAGAGATACGGAAGGAAGATGGTTGCGAGCAACATGCCCGAGACATGAACCGCCACCTGGCCCGTAAAGAAGAAGACGATAGGCAGAAGTGCATCGATAACGACAATGACGCCCGAAAGGAAGAAGCTCGCGCCCGACAAGTACTCAATGCGCTGAGGCCAGCTGAGGCCGCGGCGAAAGAGCGGGTTGTAGCGGAAGATCACGTCTAGTGCGCCGCGGCCCCAACGGAACTGCTGCTTGGAGTAGGTAAGCAAGTCTTCGGTTGCGAGACCTTCAGCGAGCACTTCCGGCACATACACCGAGGTATAGCCACGCTCATGCATGAAAAGGCCGGTCACGAAGTCTTCAGCAATAGACTCCGTGCACATGCCGCCGACTTCTGCGAGCGCGCGACGTGAAAGGACCATGTTGGTGCCGCACATCGTCACTGCCTTGTGGCGGTTACGTCCCTTACAAATCGGCCCAAAGAAAAGCTCCTGCTGCTCCCATGAGCTCTGGGTCACAAAATTCTCGTGATAGTTTTTGTAGAACTGCGGTGTTTGTACAAAGCCCACCTTCTGGTCGCCAAAATAGGGTACTGTCTTTTCGAGGAAGGCAGGGTATGGCACATGGTCGGCATCAAAGATGGCGACGAGGGACGTCTCTGCGTTGATGCCGTACTGCGTGTTGAAGAGCATTGTTTCGGCAAGCGCATTATTAATATTTCCTGCTTTCGCGCCCCCGGGTACCTGGCGGGTCACGCAGCCAACGCCGAGCTCCCGTGCAAGCTCCTCAATCTCCCGCCAATTCTCTTTCTTTGCGACGTAGCCGTCATTCAAAATGTAGACGGAAAAGTCTGGATAGCGCATCCCCTTCGCCGCGGTAATAGTCTCGCGTACAATCTCCACCGGCTCTCCTGCAACCGTCACAAACACATCCACGTGCGGCTTGTAGCTCGGATATTTCTTTGCCTGGTAGCTTGTGTCCCACACCGTATAGATGAAGGTAAGCACTTGAAATACGTGGAAGACCTCGCCGAGGATAAGCAAGCCAAAGAGGACCGGGTTTCCGATTGGGAAAAGGAACGCAAGCGCAAAGAAATAGGTGAGTGCGAGCACGACGTTCAGTGCTAAAAGCACCTTCGTCATGAGCGGATCACTCGGACTTACCAAGAAGTCCTTTTTCAAATGCGAAAGCGTTGGGAGCGAACGGCGGGTGGTACGTGAAGTTTTCATAGTGAATAAGATTATTGGCTTGCGAGCACATTTTTTGGCACCGAAGCTGCCAGGTTCGGCAAGGACTTTGTATATAAGCCAATGCCAAACCAGGCCCAATTGCTGTCATAGTAGGAGAGTGGTTCCTTCCAGTCATTCGTGTCTGGGTTGTAGAGATAGAGGAGTTTGTCGTTAAAGACGCTTGGCGCGAGGGTAGGGTCACTCACCATGAAATAGCCGATGGTGCCGCCATACATGGACGCGCTTTCGGTAGCATCCGCAGCAACCACGCTTCCGTTATGGGTATAGACCGCGCTGAGTCTTCCGGCAGCGTTATACGTTTTTGAAAGGAAGGACATTTGGTCGAGGAGCTCCTTGTCGCGTGGGTCTTGGTACCACGTATAGTCGAGCGCAAGGCGGAACGGCACACGCTCTGCGTCATAGCCAAAATTAGTATCGAGCGCATTCGTAGTTCCGGTACCCGAGCCGGCTTCACTCGCGTTGCCAGTTAAGGATGTAGACGTGTGAGCAGGGAGTGCTAGTACTGCGCCGGTGGTTTTGTTAATGCCAACCCAGTCGGGAGGGAGCGCTTCCGTGGTGCTGGCATCGAGCGGAAGGTTCATGCTTTGGCGAATGACCGCATAGGAGCTGTCGGCGAGCTCGCCCCAGGGATCATTCGGATCCACTTCCGCGAAAATGCGGTACGCATAAGGTGCAAGATAGGAAGGGTTCACAAGCACATACGGTGACGTGTTTGTCTTTTCCAAATTATCGGCCGCAAGGTACGGCACGCCGTTAATGGTCACGACTTCCTTTGCCCAAATGTCGCGCATGATGTCGCGGGCATCGTCGAGATACTGCGGGTTCTGCCAGCGTGCATAGGCCATCACGTCGGCGAGAGCGATGTCGGTGTCTGCGTCAGAGGCAGACGTATCGCCGCCTTGGTTGGTGAGGACGCCATAGGAGCCGTTTGGCATGCGGCCGAATACCCAGGAGAAGAGATGGTCAGTCTTGTGCTGGAGGTTGTCCTTGGTCCAGGTATCTTCCTCGTCAAAAGTTGTCTTATCGCCGAGCCATGCGGCGCGGAGCATTGTGTAGCTTTGTCCTTCAGACGTGGTGATGTAGCCGCGCGATGGGTCGAGGGTGCGGTAGTCGCCCGCTTCAAGAAATTCTTTTTTATAGTTGTACCAGGTTGAATTCAAAAGAATCATGTTGGAGTAGTTAATGCTCGTAACCTGCTTCTTTGAGTTCTCATACGCAACACCCACGAGGGTGAGGACGCCGAGCGCGAGCACTATGAATCCAATCCAGCGTAGTCTCATATGAAAGAGGGTGTCGTTGCGTTTGATAAGATACGCGCCCAGCGCGAGGAGGGCGAGGCCAAGAATGATAAGCGCAATGCTCTCAAGGTGCGGAAACGCAACAGTGAGGCCGTAGATGTTCTGGTACGTGGGTGCGGGAGGTAGCATGGTCGTGTCGGGATATGAAGCTGATAATTAGGTTGACTGGGGGAACTTTGGTGAAAGCTCTGCGGGAATGCTTGGGCGCGGTACTTCCTTGATGAAGACCCACGCACGGGAGAGCGTGAAGCTTGCCGCAAAAGTAAAGACGGTGGTGAGGAGAAGGGCCACAAGGTCATACACGCCGAGGTAGTTGGTGAGGAAGGACATCACGACGATGTTTATGATGAGGCTGAGTGAGATGACACTATAGAAACGAACGACTTCAATGAAGCGGACCTTGGAACGCATCTGGAAGGTCCAGCTGCGGTTGAGTACAAAACTGGTTACGGTGCCCGCAAGGAAGGAAATGAGCTTTGCCATGGTGATGGAGACGGCGAGCTCGGGTACGCGGGTGAGCGCGATGTACGCAATAATATCGACCAGGGTATTGAGCACGCCCACGCATATAAAGCGGATCGCCTGCTTTTGGGTAGCAAGGCCAAGCTCGCCCACATAGAGCTGAATCATCTCGGTGAAGGCACGGGCAATGACCGAAAGCTTCGCACCGGTTGGCGAGCCTGCAACGCGTGGCCAATGAGTAACAGGCACTTCCTTTATTGACGCACCGCTGCGTGTAAGGCGAATAAGAATTTCAGCGCTTGTCATTGCACCGGTTGCCACATAGCGGAAGCGCTGTACGAGCGAAGTAGGGAAGAGCTTAAAGGCACAGTCGATGTCACGCACTTTGAGCCCGAAGAGCAGGCGGTTGAGTCCCTTCCATCCCGCGGCATTCAAGAGGCGCATGAACGGATCGCGGCGTGGTGCGCGATAGCCAAGGATCACTTCCGCATTAGGAATTTGTACCAAAAGGCTATTGAGCTCAGTGAGGTCAAACTGCAGGTCGGCATCGGTAAAGAAGACATAGTTCATTTGTGCCGCATGGATACCCGAAAGTACCGCAGCACCGTAGCCGCGATTCTGCGGATGGTTCACGAGACGCACGTCAGCGAGCTTGGTAGAAGAAACCGCAGGACTGGTGCTGCGGGAAGCATGAAGCGAATCAATGTAGTGCTTCACGCGCGACTTGGTGTGGTCGCTACTGCCGTCGTTCACGACAATCACTTCAAATTTTTCGACAAAAGGAGAAGACTCCGCGACGTCAATCGCTTTCTCAATGCTTGGGATAATGTTTTCCTCTTCATTGTATGCAGGGAAAAATATGCTCAGGGTTACGGGTTTGTGGGTCATAGTTCAGCGGCGGCACGAGCGGAGTTGCCCTGTGCGTTTCATCATACGTATTACAGATGAACAGTTTGTGAACTATGACTTTCAGCGGAATTTCATAAACAGAAGAGCATTATGGCTGGGTATACCTTTATTCAGTTTCTCTGTAACTACCTTATTTATGAAAAGCCGCACGCTCACCCGCTCCTTTATTAGTTCACTTACCGTGCTCGGCATACTCGGTTCTCAACTCTTCGGCTCGCTTCCTGCGTTCGCCGGCGCGTATGTCACCCTCAATTCTTTTAGTGGAACCGCTGGCTCACCGGTGACGGTGAGTGGTGGTGGGTGGAATGCGGGGGATACCGTGCAGATTAGTTTCGGCGCTGCTTCCAGC
>JARIGN010000015.1 GCA_029288835.1 Candidatus Kaiserbacteria bacterium | reverse complement strand
CGCCGCAGGCGCGCGCGATTCGCTGCTTTCATCGCTCCACGCAGCATTTCCCGACATGCTCATAAACGCCGGAAAGGAGTTTGCTCCGCATATCATAAACGTCTCTTTCTCGGGCATCGATACCGACTACGCCGTCATGCTTCTTTCTGAGGCAGGTTTTGCGGTCTCCACAAAAAGCGCCTGTGAGACAAATGAAGAAGGCTCGCGTGTGGTAGCGACACTTTTCCCTAATGAACTAGCGGTAGATAGTGCCAGGGCCACATCAACACTCCGTATTTCTTTCGGGGCCGCAACAACATCTCAAGAGTTAAAATATTTTTCAAAACAGCTTATAGAAACTTTATCTTTTTTAAGTTCCTCAGCCAATTACAATTAAGAGATTTTAGGGTACACTCAAGTCAGCTGCTCATTCGGGCGCTAGAGCAAAAGAGGACGGTCATGACAAAATCACAGGTGTTGGTTTGGCAGTGAGCCAGGCCTGAGTGTTACGTTGAGCTATGCTCCAGACGGCATGAAAGTGCTGAGAATCAGGGCACATCTCAGGAGGTTGCCTGGCACTAATAAAACGTCTATGCATCGAGAGAAACGCGAGGCCTTTAGAAGAGAGGTATACGCTGCTCTCGATAGGCAAGGAGCATTACTTCCCATCGCTGTGCCACTGACGCTGGAACTTCTTATTGAGCCGGATACGTCCATTCGAATCCAACCCGATTTGGATAACTTGCTCACAGGAGTAATGGCAAGCCTCGACGATGTCGCTCACGAAACTGGTCCACGACTACTATCAAACGACTACTTCATAAACGCCATACTCGTGCGATACGTATAACTCAGACCCCCCAGCGCACGCTGAGGGGTTTATTTTCACTTTTATACCCACTGTATTTAACTCTTCCAATTGGCTATACTATATATATGGACATCGAAGAACTCTCTAAATCGCAGCTGTTGATGCTCATGATCCTGGTTAACTTCATCATCTCGATCGCGACGGGCGTGCTTACCGTCTCGCTTCTTCAGCAGGCGCCGCAGACCGTCACGCAAACCGTGAACCAAATCGTCGATCGCACCATTGAAACCGTAGCTACGGGTACGCCGCTTGCTACTGCAGTGGCAACTCAGCAGCCCCAGCCCGTCACCAAGACGGTGGTGCAAAGCGCTGACACTCAGCTTCCCGCTGCAATTTCAGCGATGGGTGCTCGTTCAGTAGAAATTTATGGAAGTGGTGGTACAACTACTCCTCTTGAGGCGCTCGGAACCTATCTGCCAAAATCAGACGCAGTGGTTACCGCAACTCAAGCAGGGCTTTCAACGAACGCAATCATTAAATTCCCAAACGGTACCACTAAGCCAGCTTCGGTCTCCCATACTGGTGCCACACTCACTATTTACGGCTTTGCAGACGGTGCAACGCTGCCAGCCGCTCCCGCACCGAGTATCGTGAGCCACGGTGACTTGAAGGTAGGGGAGACCGTTGTTGCATACACCGATGATGGTAGCGCCGTTACGGGAATCATCTCGAAGATCGGCGATACGCTCATCTATACCAACCTACCTGTGACCCCTGCTGGAAACTCCTTAGTGGACCTAAACGGGAATGTCATCGGGGTCTCCAACGGCGTCGCAGGGCAGTATTTCTTCGCTGAGAAAATAACGACCCTCCTGACTGCAACGTCATCGCCCCCTAGCTCGTAATATTCATATATAGTAGTATCGCCCTGTATCACACATTTATGCCACCATTCAAAAATTGGACCTCAAAAGCAAAAGAAGCCGTAAAAAAAGCACATGAGCTGGCAATAGAACGGGGCCAAAACCACGTTAGCCCGCTGCATCTGCTCACGGCCCTCGTACACCAGGAAGAAAGCCTGGTATTTTCCGTGCTCGACCATATGGACATCGACACGCTCCTGCTTTCCGATACGCTCCTTGAGCTTCTCGAAACTCCCGAAACCTCAGCAACGCTTGCTCCCTCCTATAACCTATACCTCACCCCTGACCTCGCGCAGATTCTGGAAGGTGTTGGCAAAATCGCTGCGCGCATGAATGATCCGTTCATTGGCACCGAGCATCTCTTCGTTGCGGTGCTTGAGCATCCAGGCCCAGCAGCAGATACTATCTCCCGCTTTAAGATTGATGAGGAGACGGTGCTCGCGATACTAAAGGAACTCAAGAGCAGCAAGGATGGGCAGGTCGCTGAGCCGAAGCGCTTCCGAGCGCTTGCAAAATACACGCGTAACCTCACGAAGATGGCTTCGGAAAACCATCTTGACCCGGTCATCGGCCGTGACTCTGAAATTAACCGCGTCATTCAGATTCTCTCGCGTCGCACGAAAAATAACCCCGTGCTCATCGGTGAAGCGGGTGTCGGAAAAACGGCTATCGCCGAAGGTCTTGCGGTGCGCATGGCGCAGGGCGATGTGCCGCAGTCGCTTCGGGGCAAGGAGCTTCTTTCACTCGACCTCGGCCTCATGATTGCAGGCACCAAATACCGCGGTGAGTTCGAAGAGCGCATGAAGAATGTGATGAAGGAGGTGGAAAAATCAGAAGGGAAGGTGATTCTCTTCATCGACGAGTTGCATACGCTCGTGGGTGCCGGCGCAGCAGAGGGTTCGGTAAACGCTTCAGAGATGCTCAAGCCTTCACTTGCGCGAGGCGAGATGCGCATCATCGGCGCAACGACCCTCAAGGAATACCAGCAGCACATCGAAAAGGACGCTGCGCTTACGCGCCGCTTCCAGTCAGTCTTTGTAAGTGAGCCATCAGTCGAGGATGCTATCGCTATCCTTCGCGGTCTTCGCGATAAATATGAGCTCTATCACGGTGTGAGGATTACCGACGGTGCTATTGTGAACGCCGTCGAGCTTTCGACCCGCTATATCACCGACCGATACCTTCCCGACAAGGCAATCGACCTCATCGACGAAGCAGCCGCAGGACTTCGTATTGCGCTTGAAAATAAGCCACCACAGCTTGAAGAGACGGATCGAAAGATTCGCCGTCTCGAGATTGAGCGCCAAGCTCTCCAGAAAGACGACACCGAAACTGACTCGGCGCGTGAAGCAATGCACTCCAAAGAGATTCGTGACCGCTTGAAGAGTATTGAGAATGAAATCGCCGACCTTCGCGAAAAGACCAGTGAGCTCGAGCTTAAGTGGAAGAATGAAAAGGAAGTGCTCGACGGTATCCGCAGCCTTAAGGGTGAGCTTGAAAAGATGCGCGTGCAGGCAGAAGCAGCAGAAGCAGTTGCAGACCTCGGCACCGTTGCGGAGATTCGCTATGGAAAGATACCGCTTTTGCAGAAAGAGCTCGAAGGCAAGATGAAGCGCCTAAAGCAGCTCCAGAAGTCGCGCCGCATCCTTCATGAGGAAGTGACCGAGCAGGAGATTGCAGGAGTGGTCTCACGCTGGACCGGTATTCCGGTTTCCAAGATGCTCGAAGAAGAAGCCGCAAAGCTCGCACGCATGGAAGAAGACCTGAAGAGTGCCGTCATCGGCCAGGACGCTGCGGTGAAGATCGTGTCAGACGCCGTGAAGCGTTCACGCGTGGGTATCGCCGACCCAAACCGCCCTATCGGCTCCTTTATGTTCATGGGTCCTACGGGCGTGGGAAAGACCGAGCTCTCGAAGCGCCTTGCGGAGTTTATGTTCAATGACCCAGACTCCTTGATTCGCATCGATATGAGCGAGTTCATGGAGAAGCATTCGGTGGCGAAGCTCATTGGTGCGCCGCCGGGATACGTTGGCTATGAAGAGGCAGGCTCACTCACCGAGCGCATCCGCCATCGCCCCTATGCCGTCGTGCTTTTCGACGAAGTTGAGAAGGCAAACCCGGAAGTCTTCAACATTCTCCTTCAGGTGCTCGACAGCGGCCACCTCACCGATGGAAAGGGAAGAAAGGTGAACTTCAAAAACACCATCATCATTTTGACTTCCAACATTGGCGCGGAATACATGGACCGCATGGCACGCATCGGCTTTGGCAACAGCAGCGCCGAGGCAAATGCGCAGTATGCCGAGATAAAAGACCGGGTGCAGGGAAGCCTTAAGGAGCACTTCCGCCCTGAATTCCTTAACCGCCTTGATGACATCGTGATCTTCGACGTGCTGAACAAGGACGCGCTTGCGGGCATTGTCGAGAAGCAGGTACAGGATGTGGTCGCGCGCTTAAGCGGCAAGCGCATCACTCTCGCCATCATGCCGGAAGTGCGCTCGTGGCTTGCGGAAGTGGGGTATAACCCGCAGTATGGTGCACGTCCTTTGAAGCGTGCTATCCAGGACAAGATCCTCACGCCGCTCGCCTCGCTCATGGTCTCGCAAGGAGTCATGGAAGGCGGTACCGTGACGGTGAGTCTCAAGAACGGCGAGCCGCATTTTGAAGTGCGAAAGGCCACGGCAAAGGGCAGGAAGGCGGCGGTTGCAGCGAAGTAACAGAAAACAAAAAGACCCTTCTGGTTGCGAAAGCACTTAGGCAACCAGAAGGGTTTTTTGTTTTCTCGCGTATAGCTTTATTCCTAACCCTTTAAGTGTTCTAATAAAGGAATGCTCACTGATACTCAGAAGAAAGTACTTTACTTTCTCGCGGAGAATTTTAAGAAAAACGATATTACATTCCAGATAACAGGAGGGCTTGCTGCTATGGCCTACGGAGCAAAGCGCCCACTCTACGATATTGATATCGATATATATAAGAATGATGTCGAGAAAGTTCGTGAAATTCTACGAGAGTACATTGTCGAAGATTGGAATAATGAAATTGAAGGAGAAAACGATACCTTCGATCTTTGGATGATGTCGCTTGAGATAAACGGAATCCCGGTTGATATTAGTCAGATGGAAGAAAGTCGTGTGCGTAGGGTCGGTGGGGATTGGGTAGCGCAGCCCGAAGTAATGGATGTAGAAGTAAGAACTATACAGGGTATTGATTTGCCCATTCAAAATAAGCAGGACCTCATAAGGTACAAACAGATAATTGCGAGAGATACTGATTTGGAGGATATTCGGCAAATGGGATAGTGTGGGTTCGTGCTCCGTATTTGCTCGCTTGCAGACTGCTTTCTGAGCTGGTATAGTCTCCAAGTACAAAACTATGTCACAGGACCGACTCCAGAAAATGCGTGCGCCATCCGGCCACACTATTTATACCCGCAAGAACAAGAAAAAGGTTGAGCGCAAGCTCGAGCTTACGAAGTTCGACCCGACCACCCGCACCCGCGTGGTATATAAGGAAGTGAAAAAATAATAGAGTTCGGCTAGCAGAAAAGGCTCCTCATGGGAGCCTTTTCTGCTATAATGCTCACATATGGCAATTCAAGACTTTTTTGTTAACCAGATGCTCAAATGGAAGATGAAGGACGTGCCCGAAGAGCAGCGGGAGCAGATTGCAGCTATGTTCAAGAAGAATCCAGAGCTCATGAAAAAAATCAGCGAGGAAATCGAGCGCCGCGTAAAGAAGGGAGGCGAGCCGCAGATGAAGGCCTCTATGGAAGTGATGAAGAAGTACCGTGCAGAACTCGCGGAGCTCCTCTCTAACTAATCCATGCCACTTTCCACACTCATAGAGACCGTGTTTTTCTTACAGCTTGCCGGAGCGATGATTGGTGCCGCTACCGTGACCTATGCAGAATTTTTCTACACGGTCGCTGCAGCTGACGGCATCATTGACCACCACGAGCGAAAATACCTGCGCCACCTTTTCAATGGCCTCACCTATGGCATGGTGCTGGTGCTCTTCTCGGGCATGGCGCTTATCGTGCTTGAATACCTCATTCCCGATGCGCCACAAGACGTCCTTGCCGCACCGTTCTGGATGGTTGAAACGCTCACCCTGCTCGTCATTCTCCTTGCCGATGGTCTTTCGAAAAAGAAGATCGGATGGTGGTTTGCTTCTGCCGCAATACTCGTGGGCTGGTGGATGATTCTCCTCATTGACCTCGGTCTTCTGAATTTATTCGGCTACACCACGCTCCTCCTCTCCTATGGCGTCGTGACCTTTGTCGTCGCGGCTATTCTTGGCTATGTGCGCATCCTCGTGCGTTCTCCACAGAACTCTTAGCTAACGTTCGGTATACTAGGTATATGAAAATCTTGGTTCTCTTGGGGCATCCTGACAAAGAAAGTCTTTCGAATGAGCTCGCCGATGTATACGAGCAGGAAGCCCGCAAGGCTGGGCATAAGGTGGAGCGCTTGAATATCGGTGATCTGCAATTCGACCCAATCCTCCACAAGGGATACAAAGTCATGCAGGCGTATGAGCCCGACCTCCAAAAGGTGCAGGAGAAAATAAATTGGTGCGAGCACTTCGTGCTCGTGTATCCAAACTGGTGGGGAAGCATGCCGGCACTTTTGAAAGGTATGTGGGACCGCATGTTCATGCCGCGCTTTGCCTTTCGAATGCATAAGAATAAATTTGGGTGGGACAAACTTTTGAAAGGACGCACCGCACGCGTCATTATTCTCTGCGGAAACCCTCCCTTTTTAGACTGGCTCGCCTTCGGTGATTTCACTGCGGCCATAAAGCGTTCGCTGCTCGAGTTCTCGGGTATCAAGACAAAGATCACCGCCTTTGGCCCTTCTGAAAATATTTCTCCACAGACGAAGGAGCGTTGGGAGGAGGATGTAGCGATACTCGCGCGGAAGGGAAGATAGTTAAGAAACGTAAGAAAAAACGCCTCATCCAGGATGGGCGTTAATAAGTCACAAATACATTATGGGGACTTTAGCGATAGCTTGGAAGGCCAAAATCCTCTCAGGAAAAACCATATACCTACTACAAAGATGAGCGAGCTCAGGAATGTTCCCAAGAGTGAAGGGTGGGTGTGAACCACGAAGTGAAGCCACAGCTCGTCCGAAAACGCGGCTAGGAGCAATAGGACGATAGTCGTTCTCCATCCACGCGTGTGAATGAGCATCACGAGGAGTGCGAATCCTGACAATGAAGCAAGCGAAAAGGCATTCAGCATAATATCCCGGTCAGGATACCAGTGGGAATGAGTAAGAAACGGCAATCCAAGCATGATACCGAGAAGAACAGCACCAACCAGCACAAAGAATATATTTCGGATCATGGTACGCTCCTCCGTGAGCTAGATGATCAATGTAAATGAACTCAGGAAGAATATAGCACGTGCAGAGCAAATTTTATAGAAATAGTGTAAGGTTAGGAAATGTTGAAGATAGGAATTGTGGGGCTCCCGAACGTCGGCAAATCGACGCTTTTTAATGCGCTCACGAAGCAGAGCGTACTTGTAGCAAATTATCCCTTTGCGACCATCGACCCGACGGTGGGGGTAGTGGGTGTACCGGACGCTCGGCTCGACCAGCTCGCAGCACTTTCGAAGTCGGAGAAAACTATTCCCGCGGCGATAGAGTTCGTGGACATTGCAGGCTTGGTGAAAGGTGCTTCTGAAGGGGAAGGCATGGGCAATGAATTCTTGCGACACATCCGCGAGGTGGACGCCATTCTCGAGATGGTGCGTTTCTTTGATGATCCGGACATTATCCATGTGCATGGAGACGTAGACCCCGTGCGCGACATTGAAATCATAAACCTCGAGCTCATGCTCGTGGACCAAGAGTCGGTTGCAAGGCGTCGCGAGAAAATTGCACGCGATGTGCGAGCCGGCCTTAAGCCTGCACAGGCAGAAGACGCGGTGCTTGCAAAAGTAGAAGACGCGCTCGCTTCAGGGAAACTCGCGCGTACGGCGAGTCTTTCTCCTGAGGAAGCGCTCCTCATAAAGTCACTGAATCTTTTGACGCTGAAGCCTATCCTCTATGCGCTCAATGGAAAGACCGGCGGCCATAACCTCGATGAAATAAATGACGGGCGTGCCGAAGCGACCTTCCGCCTCATTGAGTCACTGGGTGCACAGCATGTGATGGTAGATGCTTCGACGGAGCGCGAGCTTAACGACGTCGCTGAAGGCGATCAGGAGATGTTCCGCCAAGAGCTCGGCGTGCAAGTGAATGGTCTTGCAGAACTCATTCGCGGTGCCTATGAAACGCTCGGTCTTCTGACCTTCTTCACGACTGGACCAAAAGAGTCGCGTGCCTGGACGGTGCGTCGCGGCGCGCTCGCGCCCGAAGCTGGTGCCGCTATTCATAATGATTTCAAAGATAAGTTTATTCGCGCTGAAGTAATTCAGTGGGACACGTTGCTCACCGACGGCTCCTGGAGCGCTGCACGAGACAAAGGCGACATTCGTACCGAAGGAAAGACCTATGAGGTCAAGGACGGCGATGTGATGGTGTTCCTGCATAGCTAATACAGTCCTGTAGATTGACATATATAACAATCTATTCTATATTATATTTAGATAAACTCGTGGGAGCACTAAATGGATAGACGTAGAAAATATACCGACCAACAGTTAGAATTAGTAAAAATTTTAATCGTTGAAGAGAGAGTTACTGCACGTATTCTGTCGGACCTAACGGGAATTCCGTTTGGATATACAACACAACTATCTAGAAGTCTTGACGTTCCATTTGTTCGAGTTCAAGGACAGCAGTTAGGTAAATTTGGTCAGGTAATTCGAGCTCGAGAGATAGCACGTCTGAAGCGTAAGTACGCGGCAGAACTAACACTCTTCCAAGACGATTCATGATAACCCCTGGCACTATGGCCAGGGGTTTTGACGTTACGAAGTTTACTCGCAGAATCAACTGAGCAGGATTTTTTAAGTTCTTTTCTGTACTACGTAATTTGTCTACTTTAAATAGACAAATTACGTACCTACTAAAGAGTGTTTCTTATATTAAAGGACTTACGATAATTCCAGTTGGAGAAAATTTCCGGTCATCTCTCAAGCTCATCCACGTGCTATACTCTCATCCATATGGAACGGCGGCCTAAATTCGTGCGTTGGGCAGTGCTCGTGGGAATCGTCATTATTCTTAATGTGTTTTTCCAGGTGCTTCGCGGCATTATTTTTCCTGCGCCGCAATACAATGATTTTTGCAGCAATGCTTTAGCAGCAGTTTCTCCAGCTTATCCAATTCCGTCTGGAGGAACTCCTGCACAACAAGAGGCTTATCAAAATCTTGCGCAGGATAAATATCAGGCTGCGCAAGAAGCAGCGCAACAGAAATGTAGTGACGCATTCACTGCAGCGCAAAAGAGTTACCAAGAAAAATCATTTGTGCTCACCGTAGCGCTCGGTGTGCTTGCGTTCATTGTTGGCGTGCTGCCGCTCGGTTCATCCATAGTTTCTACCGGACTCTCCTATGGCGGCGTCCTTGCATTCATTATTGCTTCGCTGCAATACTGGAATGACGCACCACAGCTCATCCAGCTCTTCATTTCCGCACTTGCGCTCGCCATTCTCCTCTACATTGGCATAAAGCGGTTTAAGGATTAAAGTGCTTCTAAAGCCGCCTATGGCAAAAGAAACCTATAACCATTACGAAATTGAAGAAGCTGCCCGGACCAAATGGGACGAGCTTGGCATATATGAGACCAACCTTAACGGCGAGACGGATGCGGAGGGTGCTGAAAAAGACCCATACTATTTGCTCGTAGAATTTCCATACCCCTCAGGTGATCTCCATACCGGTCACTGGTATGCGTATGCTATGCCTGATATCTATGCGCGATATTTGCGCATGAAAGGGAAGAACGTGCTCTTTCCGTTTGGCTTTGATGCGTTTGGCCTGCCCGCAGAAAATGCAGCGATAAAGCGCGGGCTTGATCCGAAAGAATGGACCTATGCAAACATGGAAAACATGCGTGCGCAGATTAAGCGCATGGGTGCGTCGTTTGACTGGTCAAAGGAGGTGGTTACCTGTGAGCCCGAATACTATAAATGGACGCAGTGGCTTTTCGCGAAGCTTTATGAGCATGGTCTTGCTGAGCGCCGCGAGGCGCCAGTGAAGTGGTGCCCGGTTGACCAAACCGTGCTCGCTAATGAGCAGGTGATTAACGGCCACTGCGAGCGTTGTGGCTCAGAAGTGGAAGAAAAGATTCTCACGCAGTGGTTCATGAAAATCACGAGCTACGCGCGCCGCTTGCTCGAAGATTTGGAAGTGCTCCCGTGGCGCGAAGAAATAAAGGATGCACAGCGCGCATGGATCGGCGAGTCGGAAGGCGCGCGTCTGCAGTTCCCGGTGAAGGATGTCTCGCTTGAAGACCTCGGCGTTTCGATTGAGGTCTTTACCACGCGGCCAGATACAATTTTCGGCGCAACCTACGTGGTCATTGCGCCCGAGCATCCGCTCCTTGATACCCTCATGCCGGCCGTCCTCAATGCTTCAGAAGTTGAAGCGTATAAGGCAGCGACGGAGAAAAAGACCGAGCGCGAGCGTTCAGAAAATAAAGAGAAGACCGGTGTGCGCCTTGAAGGCGTGCATGCATACAATCCGGCGACCTATGACGTCGTGCCGATATATGTTGCAGACTACGTTCTTGGCACCTATGGTACCGGCGCAGTGATGGGTGTGCCAGCGCACGATGAGCGCGATTTTGAGTTTGCTACGAAATATAATTTGCCAAAGATAGAGGTCATTGCGCCGGTCTTTTTTGATCAGAATAATATGCCTCTCGAAGGAAAGGAGACGATAACGCGCAATGCGACGATCAGTATCGTGCATGACGCAAACTCAAACCTGTACCTTTGCCTCAAATGGAAGCAACAAGGATGGACGACCTTTGTTACCGGCGGTGTTGACGAGGGCGAGGAGCAGCTTGAAGCTGCAAAACGGGAAATCTTGGAAGAGACAGGATACAAGCATGTGCGACTTGTGCGCGAGCTTGGCCATACAAGTAGCCAATTTTACGCAGCGCATAAAGATGAAAATCGCATCGCCAATAATACTATTTATTACTTTGAACTGGAGAATGATGACCAGGAGGAGATTGATCCCCGCGAGCTCGCGAAGCATGAGCCGGTGTGGCTTACTGAGGAAGAGATACTTGCTGCCGGCATGCAGCATGCGGAGTTCATGCATTTTTGGTCTCGCCTTAAAAGCGGTGCCTCTGCTGCTACAACGGGTGATGGCATTCTCGTAAACTCGGGTATCTTTGATGGTCGTGAGAACAGGGAAGCGATGGGGGACATTATTGAGGCCTGCGGCGGGCAGCGCGTCACCCAGTACCGTCTTCGGGATTGGCTTGTCTCGCGCCAACGCTATTGGGGCTGCCCAATCCCTATTGTCTATGATCCTGAAGGAAACCCGCACGCGATTCCGCCGGAGCATTTACCGTGGACACTTCCAACGGATGTAGACTTTACGCCGACTGGGAAGTCGCCTTTGGCGACTTCCCGTGAGCTGCATGAGCGGGTCGAGCGCATCTTTGGCCCTGGCTGGACACCCGAATACGACACGCTCGACACCTTCGTCGACTCCTCCTGGTATTTCCTTCGTTATCTCGATGCCTTTAATCCTGAAGCATTCTCCGACGACAAGCTCATGAAGGAATGGATGCCCGTGGACCGTTACTCCGGTGGCAGCGAACACACGACCATGCATTTGCTTTATGCGCGTTTCTTCACGAAGGCACTCTATGACCTTGCGCTCGTGCCAGTTTCGGAACCATTTCTCGAGCGTTTTAATCGCGGTCTCATTCTTGGTCCTGATGGTCAGAAGATGTCGAAGTCGAAGGGAAACGTCATTAACCCCGACGAGCTCGTACAGAAGTATGGCGCAGATGCGGTGCGTCTCTACCTCGCCTTCATCGGCCCCTATAACGAGCCGGGCAGCTACCCCTGGAATCTTGATGGGGTAGAAGCGATGCGCCGTTTCCTCGATCGTATTTACCGACTCAGTGCAAAAATTGAAACATGCGCTACTGCAGCAGTAAACACCGCTTCGGAAGAATTTACGCGCGCGTTCGCAAAGGCAGCAGCAAAGATTGCGAGCGACATTGAGCGATTCAAATTTAATACGGCTATCTCTGCGCTCATGGTGCTCGTGCGCGATCTCGAATCTTTTGAAACGATTCCTGCAGACAAGTACCGCGACCTTTTAATCCTGCTAGCGCCCTTTGCGCCGCATCTTGCTGAGCATCTTTGGGAGCAGTATGGAGCGGGCGCAGATGCACAAGGTGAAGTAGAAAGCGAAACCACCACAAGTGTGCATCAGACCTCATGGCCGTACCAGGGCGTGCAGATTGAGGATGAGCTCGCGACGGTCATCGTGCAGATAAACAGCAAGAAGCGTGGTGAAATCCAGCTTGCGAAAGAGGGAAGTCAAGAAGAGGCGCTCGCGCTCGCGCGTGCAATTCCCGCCATTGCTGATTTGCTTGAATCAAAACCAGACACACGTGTCATCTACGTTCCGGGGCGCATTTTGAATTTCGTGGGATAGATTTGTTGCCGACCTCCTATCCCCAGATTTGACGCTTTTGAGCCATTCTGGTATAAATTAGGGATACATTACAACACATATGCCTAAACAAAACTCATCTGCAAAGAAACCTGCAGCTAAGAAATCTGGTGCGGCAAGCAAGTCATCAAAGAAAGGCCCTGCAAAGCAGGGCGGGAGCGCAATGGGTGCGAGTCTTTCCTTTGATAGCGCAGCGCTTGTAAAACGGCTTATCGCCGAGGTTCCGGAGCGTCCTCGCGAGGTCCTCGTATACCGTTTCGGCCTCGGCACCTCCGCTGAGCGCGAGACCCTTGAGGCTATTGGCGAGCGTTGGGGCATCACCCGTGAGCGTGTGCGCCAGATTGAGGCGGCAGGCATCGATGCGGTGCGAAACTCCAGGGCATTTTCAGACTCAGCAGAAGCGTTTGATGAACTCGCAGAATACATAAAGAATCTTGGCGGCATAGTCCCTGAAGAAGTCCTTCTTGAAGGACTTGGAAGCGACGACAAGGCACGCAACCGTTTCCGTTTCCTCCTCGTAGTAGGGAGCGCATTTTTCCGTGAGCGCGAGACCGACGACTTCTATGCCCGTTGGCATGTTGATGAGAAGACGGCAAAGAAAGTACACGCTGCGCTCTCGAGCCTGTATGCCTCACTTTCCGATACTGAGGTACTTTCAGAAGGAGAAATCCTTGACCGCTTCCTCGAAGAGCTTCGCGACGTAAACGACGCATACAAGAACGAAGAGATCCTCAAGCGCTGGCTTACCCTTTCAAAAAACATTGCGGCAAACCCGCTTGCTGAATGGGGCCGCTCTGCTTCACCATCTATCCGCACCAAGGGCATCCGCGACTACGCATACCTCGTCATTAAGCGCGCCGGCCAGCCAATGCACTTCTCTGATGTTGCAAAAACTATCAGCTCACTTTTCGCAAAAGAAGCACACGTGGCAACCACCCACAACGAGCTCATCAAGGACGACCGCTTCGTGCTCGTTGGCCGTGGTCTTTACGCTCTAAAGGAGTGGGGATACCAGCCAGGCGTCGTGCGCGATGTCATCAAGGAAGTGATTGGCAAGAAATCAATGAGCCGTGAAGAGGTGATTGAGGCCGTGAAGAAGGTTCGCTACGTAAAGGACAATACTATTCTTGTTAACCTCAACGACCCGCGCTACTTCAAGCGAAATAAGAACGGCACCTATAGCGTTGCCTAACCACTTTTTCTAAAAAACCGCTCATGCGGTTTTTTGCTTGCTATACTAGGGACATGTCTGCACATGGCCCACAAAAGAGAGGGTTCCAACTCCCATTCTTTGACCAGCTCGTTACGATCGAACACAAGCGTGAAGGGTATCATCCTTCATTCAAAAACTACGCGATTATTTTCGTCGTCATAAACGTGCTCTTCTTTTTGGTTGCACCGCAGCAGACAATATTGAACTGGGAACTCGTGCTCTTTCTCTCGCCAGTTTGGGTGACCTATATCCTCGTGCGCGCCGTGCATTTTGCCTATGGGCAAATGACGCTTTGGGAGTCTCAGTCGCAGCAAAAATACGTGCTTCTTGAATTGCGTATTCCGCGCGAAATAACGAAGACGCCACTTGCCATGGAAGCGTTCCTTTCAAACCTGCACATCGGCTCAGGAGAGGCCACCTGGTACAAGCGCTATGTACAGGGAGGCCGCAGGCCGTGGTGGTCGCTCGAAATCGTCTCGCTTGGGGGGCGCATCCATTTCTATATTTGGACCCGAGAAGGGTATCGCCGACTGGTGGAAAGCTTTATGTATGCGCAGTATCCAGAAGTGGAAATAATTGAAGCGGAAGACTACAGCATGCTCGTTGACCCGTCGCACCATGGGTATAGCATGTGGGCGTGTGAGTACCAAATGAAAAATAGTAACAATGCCTTTCCACTGAAGACCTATGTCGACTATAAGATAGAGCCGGGAAATAAACCGGAAGAGACCGTTGACCCGCTCGGGCAGCTCCTTGAGACGATGGGCAGCATTGGTCCGGGGGAGCAGTTCTGGCTGCAAATCATGATTCGCGTCCATAAAGGGGAACGCCTCAAAGAATATGTAACCCCTGACGGAAAGCCACTTACCTGGCAGGAGCAAGTGAAGGAAGCAATCGAGGCAATTCGTACCCAGACCGTGCGAAAGACAAAGCGCGTTGATCCGGTCACTGGCGCAGAAACGGAAACGGAAAGCTTCCCGAATCCGAGCCGCGGGCAAAGCGAAGGCATTGCAAACATTGAGCGCAAAGCGAGCAAGCAGATTTTTGATGTGGGAATCCGTGCGGTCTACTCCGCACCGGATGAGAAATATCAGGGCATCATGATTCCGTTCATGATTAATATGTTCAAGCCATTTAATAATGAGACGGCGACCGGAAATGCCCTGGTCTTGCAAAGTGTGTGGAGCGGCCTCTTCAATGATTGGCCCTGGGAAGATAGGAAAGGCGAGCATAAGCACCACCTTGAGCACGAATCTATCCAAATGTATCGTCGACGTGCCTATTTTTATCCGCCGTATGAAGGTCAATGGATTAACCTCGGCACCGAGGAGCTTGCGACGCTCTATCATCCACCGTCCTCAGCAGTTACCACACCGAGCCTTGAGCGCGTTCAGTCCGCGACGGGTAGTGCTCCAGCGAATTTGCCGAGTTAGTAGCGAGCGTTAGTAACCAACAATAATCTGCAGCAGCATAGACGTGCAGCAAAAGCTGCCGTACAGTGGCAACATGCAAGGCGTGAAAGGTAAAAAGATATTCGTAGGCCTCTCGGGAGGTGTGGATTCTGCGGTGACGGCGGCGCTTTTGCAGCAGGCAGGCGCGCTTGTGACGGGAGTCTTTATTAAAGGCTGGTACCCGCCGGGCATGTCGTGTACCTGGGCAGAAGACCGCCGCGACGCG
>JARIGN010000005.1 GCA_029288835.1 Candidatus Kaiserbacteria bacterium | reverse complement strand
TGTATAAGAGACAGCCGGCCCGTGTGGCCGCATGGCCAATGATCATGGATGGATCGGAATATTTTGAGTAGTAATTCCTTGCTGTGCCTGTCGCGAGACGACTGACACTTGCTGGCCCATGGCAGAGAGTTGGCTCGGAATGGTATAGAGTGGCACATGAGCCAGCAGATGTGCCAAACCTACTGCCAGGAGGATGATCAATCCTGCCAGAGCCCATTGGTAACGGGGATTGATGGGGTTACCCGTATTTTTGAACTTTTGAGGCGCCATCGTCATGCCTCATCTCCCTTTACGCTTTGTTCTTGTACCTCAACAGCGAGGATTATCGTAATGTATTCAGTTTTGGCCTTGTTGTCAAAGGAGTTGTAAACACCTAGAAGAGATGCGCGTTTTGTACGAGCTGCAATGCATAGGATGCCCACCAGCTTCCGGCAGCAGGGCCACCGTTACAGGTACCGTCTGACTCGCCGGGAACCTTAATCCAAAGGTACGCATCAGCAAGTGAAGAGCCGGTGTTGGTAGTTGGGGCAGGTCCCACGGCCCGACCACTCGGGTTACACCAGCTGTTGTTTGCGTCCATGCCGTTACCATTGCGTGACGTGTCAATTACGAAGTGCTTGTTGTTCACGAGCTTGCTCACCGCGGTACCATAGGCGAGCTCGTTACTCGTGTAGTCGAAGTTCGAGATGTTTAGAGAAAAACCATCTGCCTGTGCAATGCCTGCCTTCTGAAGTTCCTGGGCCATCGTTGCAGCATCGATCCAGTTTGCATGGCCAGCATCGATGTAGACCTTGGTCTGTGAGCCCTGCTTAAGGATAGAAACTGCCTGCGAAAGAAGGGAAAGGCGCGTTGCTTGGTCACTCGAAGAAAGGCAGGAGATTTCTGAAAGGGCATCTGGCTCGAGAATGACGACTGCAGGGTTTCCATTAATGCCGCGCGCAAAGGCAGAAATCCAGGAAAGATAGTTGCTGGTGCCGCCTGCAGAATAGCCACCGCAGTCACGGTCCGGAATGTTGTACGCAACGAGGATTGGCGTCTTGCTTGCTGCCTTTGCCGCATTCACGAGTCTTCCCACATCACCTTGAATGTTACTGTTCCAGTCACCAAACCAGGTTGCGGTTGGTTGCGCTGCAAGATATTTCATTGCAGTTGACTGCGAAGGGTTGCTTGCCCAAGTGATCTCCTGCTGCGCCGCATCAGAGTTTGGCAAGACGTAGTATTGCGTAGAGCCGGTTACTGGAAGAGTAGGGGTGGTTGGTGTAGCTGGCGTCGTGGAGGTGGTCGTTGCAGTTGATGCCGCTGGGGAGCGCGTGACCGAAGTCGTCGGCGAAGCACTGGTTGTGCTATAGAGTGGGGTGCTCGAGCCGGTGCTTGCATTCACGAGCACTACGACGGGCGTGCTCGTCGCGCTGCTTGGGGTTGTGGTACCCGCGCTCGTCGTAGTTGTGGTGTTGGCGGCAGGAGCAGTTGACGTGTTAGAAGCGCTTGAACCAGGAAGATAGATGGTGACGTTCTGCGTCGCCATGACATTGCCGGACATGTCCTTCGCGGTGAAGGTTACGTGGTAGATGCCGTTTGTATTCCAATTCCAGCTAGACAGGTCAACGCTCGCCTCTTTGTGAGGAGAGTCAGTGTTACTGGTTGGCATATCGTTCTGCTGGCCATTATCGACTTGCCAGGACATACTATAGGTAGACACGTCTTGACCCTGCAGTACCGCCTTAAAAGGCTGAACGCCGGAGACATGTGCGCCATCAGTTGGCCACCAGATATTGATCGTGCCGGATGCGTATGCAGGAGCTACGGTAAGAGGCGTGAGTAGAAGGAGAATCGGAAGAAGGAAAGCGGGAAGTGTTGATGTAAATGATTTTGATATACTCAAAAACTTCATGAAGAACAAATTAATGTATAGGGAGGAGTCTAGCACGGGAGGTTTTCAGGGCAAGCTGAACCATATTTGATATACTGGGGAATAATAGATTATAAAGAGCATATACAACCTATTTATGGCACCACAAGAATCATCTTCGAATAAAGAACTTCTTTCAAAACTAAACTGGATCCGCGCTGCGGTGCTCGGAGCCAATGACGGCATAGTCTCGGTCGCAGCACTTATTGTGGGTGTGGCGTCAGCCTTCACCGACGCACGCACCATCCTCGTGACCGGTGCCGCAGGACTCATCGCAGGCGCACTCTCCATGGCACTCGGTGAGTATGTATCGGTGAGCACGCAGCGCGATGTGGAAAAGGCACACCATGAGGAAGCGCAAAAGCATGTCGAAGAAAAAGAAGAAGGGGAGTTTACGAACCCTTGGCATGCGGCTATAGCTTCGCTCTTCTCCTTTGCCGTGGGCGGACTCATCCCGCTCCTCGCCATGGTTTTTTCACCCGCCGCACTCCGCCTTCCTATCACGTACGTGGCGGTGCTCGTCGCACTCCTCATCACTGGCTATCTGTCTGCAAAGGCAAGCAAGGCGCCGGTACTTGGTGCAACGCTCCGTGTGCTCATTGGTGGTGCGCTCGCGATGGCCATCACGACCGGTATCGGAAAACTCCTCGGCGTCTCCGGTATCTAACGCGCAGCTCTGCTGTATGGGGGATAACTACGCTTGTTCTGCTTGATTCATGTCTCGCCATTCTTATAATGGGGAGTAGTGAAAAGTAAAAATCAAAAAAGCAAAAGTTTAAAAACGCTTCTCGATCTCCAGATTGAAACCGACCTCGTGCACACGTCGCAAACGAATACGCTTCCTGACCCCACCCGCACGCTGCGCTACATTGGTGCGGTCACGCGTGTCACCACCGAGCGCACGCTCAAGGATATCCAGCATCTCATGGATGCTGGCTCGACTGAAATCGCGCTCTTCGTGTCTTCTCCCGGAGGCACAACCGGCGTCGCGATGAGCTTTTATGACACGGTGCGCCACATCTTGCAGCCTAATCTCGTAACTATTGGCTCAGGGGACGTAGACTCATCAGGGGTCATTATTTTCCTTTCAGGCACGCGCCGCCTTGTCACCGCGCGCACCACCATGCTCCTGCATCCGGCAGGTCGCGTGTTTGGAAACCAGCGCTATACCACACAAGAAATGGAAGCGATGCTCGCGGAGGATAAATTAAAGGATGAGCAGTACGCCGATGTGATTGCAAAGAATTCAAAAGGCATGCTCACGCGCGATGGGGTGCTTTCCATGATGCATGCACACACAGTGCTCTCGCCATCAAAGATGGTCGAGCTTGGTATTGCTGATGCCGTGCTCGCATAATGCTCGCAACGTTCTTCTTAACCGAGACTTAATATAGCCTCAGCTATAGTGATATTCTCGCGCGAGATTTATACAGCTAACCATTCACACGTATGGCAAACAACAACAATAACACTAGCAATCGAGGATTCGCCTCAATGGATCCAGATCGCCAGAGGGAAATTGCGAGCCAAGGCGGTAAGGCAGCACATGAGAAAGGCACAGCACACGAGTTTAGTCCTGAGGAAGCACGTGAAGCAGGTCGCAAGGGAGGCAAGGCTTCTCACAGCAACGGCAATCGCGGCAATGAGGGAGGAAACGGCGGCGGCGGAAACAACCGCGGCCAGTCCCGCAATGAGCAGGGCGAATTTGAATCGGACGAATAATTTCTGTAACGACAGCACACGGCAAAGCCTAGCCAAACAACCGAGAAAACCGAGCTTCACGCTCGGTTTTCTCGTGCATTAAAACTGCAGGGAACGCGCGGGAAAGCGAATAGGTCGGCGCTGATGGTATCGGGCTAGGCGAGCAGAAACGAGAGGGGAAATAAGGAGAACGAGAAGCGAGAGAAGAATTGCGCTTGCTCCTGCCCACAAGGGAAGTTGCATTTTCCCAAAAAAGGGAACATAGCCCGCAAGATAGAAGAGGTACGCAAAGAAAGAGGCGCCGACCGCAAGCACCGCAATGAACCACGTTCGTGCGTCATAGAGCGCATAGAGCACGGCGAGCACATCGCCGAGATAGAAATAACGCTCGTGCATGTGCGGAAGGAAAAAGGGAATGATGAGAATGCAGAGGAGGCTGAGTTGCAGGATGGTTGATGCAGGTATGGCAGCGCGAGATTCAGCGCGGAAGTAGAGACGGAAGGTAGCGACGGTGAGCGCGAGCGCAGCGAGCGCTGCAAGAACAAGGCCAACGTTTCCAAGCATAGTCTGAAGTGATGCAGAAAGATGCATGGCATCAACAAAGGCAAAGACACTTGGTGAGTTCAAGTTTATATAGCTATAGTCACCGGTCTGCCCTAAGTACTGCAGGGCCCACGAAGAAAAGGAGCCGCCTGCAAGCCAGGCTGGCACAATGGAAAGCGCAAAGAGTCCGGGCACAAAAAGAAGATAGAGCGCCTTTCCACGCTTCGCGAGCAAATAGCCTACGATGATTGGTAAGAAGAATATTGCCTGAAGCTTTAGACAAAAAGCAAACGCATAGGCAAGCGCTGCCCCAAGCGGTTTGTCTTTCACGATGTAGTAGAGCGAGCCGAGAACGCCGGCAGCATAAAGCGCATCGCATTGAGCCCAGAGGGAGCTGTTAAGTATCAGCGTTGGAATTGAAAATACGATTGCAAACGAAAGGAAGAGACTACTTCGGGTGAAGCGTTCCTTATCTATAGCGCGAAGAATTCCACAAATAATGAGCGCAATGATCACATCAAATGCTGCTGAAAGAAGTTTCACCCCAAGCAGGGGAGAAAGCGCACCGCCAAAAGCTGTTGATAGGTAGGTGAGTCCTTTCAGAAAATACAGATAGAGCGGCGCGTAGTTTGCGAAGACCGTCTTAAAGGCAGAAAGGCCTGGCTGGCTGGCGAGCAGCCCGTACCATACCTTTACAAAATATTGATAGTCAGAGGTTTGGATAGGATAGGATATGGTGCGTATAAACAAGGAGACGCACAGGAGGAGTGCGCCAAGCGAATAGAAGACAAGGTCTTTTTGGCCTGTGTGCTGGGTGTCAGGCATATATAGGTGCAGTAAAGCGCAGTCCAGCTGAGCTTTTCGTGAAGAAAAGAGCCTGAAAACAGCGTATCGAGGATGAAATAAATAGGGCAAATATAGCGTACTATAGGTATTACCAAGGAAATATATTTATGAAGAAAATCTTACTTTCTGCGCTGCTTATTCTCGGTTTTGGAGGCTATGTCGGCTATTATTATTTGAACAATTCTACGAATGCCCAGACGGCACCCGTAGCGACTACGGCAGCAACCACCACGACCGCCGTATTTCCAACAAGCGCGACAACAGCTTCAGCATCAGCGCCTGCTACTACCGCAACAGCAGTGACCACCAACACCGGCTCCTCGGGTACGTCAGCCTCAGGCGGCTCTACTTCTTCCGGAATCACTTCAACCGGGCAGTATAAGGACGGAACATATACCGGCAGTGTTGCAGATGCATACTACGGAAACATCCAGGTGAAGGCGACTATCTCAGGCGGCAAGCTCACCAACGTGACCTTCCTCCAGTACCCGAATGACCGCGGCCAGTCGGTAGAGATTAATCAGCGTGCAATGCCCGTGCTTAAGGCAGAAGCAATCCAGGCACAAAGCGCAAACGTCGATGGGGTATCGGGTGCCTCTGATACCAGTGCCGCATTCAACCAGTCTCTCGCAAGCGCCCTTGCCCAGGCTACTGCATAAACCATATGCGTCAGCACCAGATCATCATGGGTATGCCGGTGCAGCTTGAGATTGTAGACGAGCATGCTTCACAGAAAGACTATGACGCAGTCTTCGACTATTTCCGCACGGTAGATGAACGCTTCAGCACCTATAAGGAGGAAAGTGAAATCTCAAAAATAAACCGCGGAGAAATTTCAGAAGCTGACTATAGCGCTGAAATGCAGGAAGTGTTCAGGCTCTGCGAAGAGACACGCCAGCACACGGACGGATACTTCGACATCAGGACACCCGAAGGCATGATTGATCCTTCAGGTCTCGTGAAAGGATGGGCAATCAATAACGCGGCAACCATGCTCACGCAAAAAGGCTTCAAAAACTACTATGTCGAAATTGCAGGGGACGTGCAGACGGGTGGCACCAATGCAGAAGGGAAGGAGTGGAGCATCGGGGTGCGGAATCCTTTTGCGCGGGAGGAGGTGGTGAAGGTTATCTATCCGCGCGGAAAGGGCATCGCGACTTCAGGCACGTATGTGCGCGGTAGTCATATTTATAACCCGCATGCTGCAGGATCTTCCTCAGAGAAAATGGAGTTTGTGAGTCTCACCGTTATCGGCCCCACTGTGTATGAGGCCGACCGGTACGCGACGGCGGCGTTTGTAATGGGCGAGCAGGGCATGCATTTCTTGGAGCCACTCCCTGAGTTTGAGGCATATGCGATCGACCATTCCGGCCGCGCACTCATGACGAGTGGTTTTGAACGGTATACGCTTCTATAATGTAATTACGGATTTATCTCACCACTTCTCTACTTGTATGCTCGTCCCTCGCTTCATCGATGATTTCCTCAATAAGATAACCATGTACAAGCTCGTGGTCTATGAGCTTATCAGCCTGCTTGTGGCAGGGGTGATTTTAGGCGCGTTTAAGCTTGTGCCCTATGACCCACAGTATCTCCTCTACTCAACGGTTATCATCTTTGCAATCGCATGGATAACCAATAAAGTTTTTGCCTATTGTTTCGATGCGCCAAGCAATCCTGAATCCACCTACATCACAGCGCTCATTCTCGCGCTCCTTATTGCGCCGCCCATCTCCTTCGGTGATCTTTCATACTTCACGATAGCAGGCTGGGCAACGGTCTGGGCTATCGCTTCGAAATATATTTTTGCCTATAAGCAGAAACATATTTTTAATCCGGCGGCTTTCGGTATTGCCGTTACGGCGATTTTCCTAAACGCAAGTGCCGTTTGGTGGGTGGGAACGCTCTGGATGCTGCCGTTTGTGGTGATTGGTGGCCTGCTTATCGCGCGAAAGATCCGCAGGCTCGACATGATTCTTGCGTTTGGTGCAGCACTCGTCGGAACGATTATTCTCCTGAGTCTTGGCCAGGATGGTACTTTGCACGTGATTTATGAATCGCTCCTCTATTCGCCGGCAGTATTCCTCGCAACGGTCATGCTCACCGAGCCATATACCACACCGCCGACGCGCTTCACGCGCCTTTGGTATGCCGTGCTTGTCGGATTCCTCTTTGCTCCGGAGATTCATATTGGCTCTTTCTATTTCACGCCGGAGCTTGCGCTTCTCGCGGGCAATCTCTTCGTGTATGCCGTGAGCCCGAAACTGAAGCTCTTGCTCACGCTTAAGGAGCGCATCCCGCTCGCTAACGATACCTATGAATTTGTCTTCAGTTCTCCTCAAGGACGAAAGCTGAAATTTACTGCCGGCCAGTACCTAGAATGGACGCTGCCCCATGAGCATGCGGATAGCCGCGGCATTCGCCGCTATTTCACCATTGCTTCGGCACCTAAAAATGCAGACTACCGCATTGGTATAAAATTCTACGAGCCCTCGAGTACCTTTAAGAAAAAGATGCTTGCGATGCAGACCGGTGATCCCATCATCGCGTCACAGCTTGCGGGAGACTTCACACTTCCTGAGGACAAAAAGAAAAAGCTGGTCTTCATTGCTGGTGGTATCGGCGTGACGCCATTCCGTAGCATGGTCGAAGACCTGCTCGAGAAAGGGGAGAAGCGCGACATCGTGATGATCTATTCAAATAGGTCGGTGGATGATATTGCGTATGCCGATCTATTCAATGCCGCGGCGGGCGAGCTCGGTATCCGCATCATTTCGGTCATCACGGAGCAGACGCCTGAAATGCTTGCAAGCGGGCAGTATCCAAAGACGGTCGACCAGCATCTCATCCTCAGCCAAATCCCTGACTATGAAGACCGCATATTCTATATCTCCGGCCCGCACGGCATGATCACCGCTTTCAGCATGCTTTTGCGACAGCTCGGCGTCTCACGCTTCAAAATCAAAAAAGATTTCTTCCCGGGATTCGCGTAATTGACTTTTTGAAAAATATTAGTATTTTGAATGAAGCGTTCTTTGAAACGCCTGAGGCGTCCAGCTGTCTGTATTGTGCAGATGGTCTAGCGCATACGTAAGGAGAATAAAACCATGGATAAAGCCGTCACGCGCGGTCAAGCTCTGGAAGTCATTGGCCGTCTGACCACCGACACCAAATGGGAGTATTTGGATGGAGCCCAGCTCCAGCGTGAAGTAATAAACCTTTCCCGCGTAGAGTTCGCTAGGCGTTTTCTCTCATGGCTGCAGAATGGTGCCCCTGTTGTGGGTACTCAACAAACTTCTCTTGCGGGAGATTCACAGCCAGCGCTAACCAAGTGGCGCACTTTCCTCATCGGCGGCGTCGCCAAGAAGGCGCTCCTCCAGCGCGTGAAAGCGGGCTTCGAAGTCGGTTCCTACGCCGAGGACATCATGAAGAAGTCGGCGTTCACCACGCTCGACAAGGAAGAGGCGATCGACACGATCGTCCTCACCCCTGCCGACTTCGGCTACACTTGGATGCCCACCACGACCGAACTGTTCGACCCGACCCGCTTGCGGGAATGGAGCATGCAGAACGCCGAGCGCCTCGACGGCCACGTCATCGAACTCCTGCCCGCTGAAGCTGGCCCGCACATCCGCGACCAGTACAGGGATCAGCCGAACGGCGAAGTCCTCTGGATCGCGATGGAACGGATCGGCGGTTCCGACGGCCGCCCGAGCGTCTTCTACGTCGGGCGGGATGACCACGGCGAGCAGTGGCTCCGTACGGACTGGGCGCGTCCCGACGGTCAGTGGCTTCTCGGCGATCGCATCGTGTTCCGTCTTCGCAAGGTCACCAAGGACTAAGATTCTTGGGATTTGTGCTTCGGCACTATGTCCCTTTGACACTTTGTTCCGAATTTCTTTTGGGACCACACATGCCCCGCCGCAGTAATGCGCCGGGGCTTTTCTTTGCTCATAGCACACATAAGAAATAACGAATACTTGGAATTGGTCCGGGGCAGGGAAGGTCGCCGTCGAGATACCACTTTCCGTTATAGAGAACCATTTTAATGGTCTGGCCGCTGCTCGTAATACAGGTGGCGTCGGTCGCGGTCTTCGTGAGCAGCTGCGTGCAGCCGCGGAAGGCATAATAGTTTTCAAAGCTGCTATGTGCTTTTTGCACGGTGTATACCTGGTAGGCGCCGAATGCGCCGATCAGGAGAACGAGAATGGATCCGATTGCGAAAAGAATTTTTTTCATAGAGAAATTTACTGCTAAGAAGAATGCTGTTGAGAATTAAAAGGACGAGCAGTCCCATAAGTGCAAAGCCTTGCACACTTGCCATGTCTTGGAAGCCAACGTCGATACCGTTATAGATCACCCACACGCTATAGAAGATATTGCCAATGAGCACAATATGTACCAGGCGCTTCATGCTCCTTATAACCACCCACTACCGAGCAAGGTCACGAAGCACGACGACGAGCCCGTTCCACTTCAAGGTGCGTAAAGGTTAGGTAGCCGACGCAGCCAAAGATAAGGATGGCGAGCGCGAGGCTCACCGGCCCGGTACCCCAGGCGAGGCCGCCACGAGCATGCGAAACACCCATCCAGTCGGCAAAGGAAGCGCCGAGGGGTCGTGTGATGACATACGCAAACCAGAAGGCAGTGACTTCGTTAAACTTGAACCAGTAAAAGCCGATTGCAGGAATGAGAATGATAGCCGCGAAGACCACACCTGAAACGAAATAGCCAAAATGGAATACCACCGCCGTTAAGTCGCCCACCGCAGTGCCGAGTGCAAAGGTTGCAAGGACCGTTGCCCAATAGAATATTTCGCGGTGTGTCGTGGTGATGGAGTGAATGGAAAGCGTTTTCTCCCGTACATACCAAAGTACAAAGATAACGGCGAGCGCCACCGCAAAGAAAATGCTTGAGACTATATAAGGGATGCCGAGCACCACATGCACCAAGTCTGCTGCCATGGTGCCAAAGACACTCACCATCACCACGGCGAGCCAATACACCCACGGCACATACCGCTTTGTCGCAAACTGAAGGAGAAATGCTACCAGCAGCCCAATCCCTCCAATCGCCACCCCAATCTCCGGCACAAAATGGGTTACCAACCAGTCAGAGGTGGTTTCGCCCATGCCGGTGGTGAGGATTTTCGTGATCCAAAAAAATATCCCAACGGCAGGGACCTTGCTTGCGAGCGGCTTCGGTATCTTCATTGGCCTATAGTACCAAACTTATCCTCAGGTTGCCTTCACGATAGGGAGCGTATAGTAGAGGTATATGAAAAAACTATACGTATGGAAAACGCCAAACGGGTACAAGCCCGTCATTATGATGGAAGAACTTGCTGCAGCAGGCATGCCGATAGAGTACCAGCTTATGCCGGTAAATCTGCAAAAGGGTGAGCAGAAAACTCCCGAGTTTCAAACGATGAATCCAAACGGAAAGATTCCCGTGCTCCTCGATGAGGATGCTGAAGGCGGCGCGCTCACGCTTTTTGAGTCCGCGTCTATTCTCGAGTATCTTGCGGAAAAGGGAGGCATGCTCATGCCGAAGGACGAACATGGTCGCTATCTCGTGAAGGAGTGGCTCACGTTTACGGTTGCGGGAATGGGCCCCAGCTTTGGGCAGCTTTCTCACTACATAAAATATGCAACCGAGCAGGTGCCCTATGCTATCGAGCGTGCAAAGATGGAAGCAATGCGTGTACTCGGCGTTCTCGAAAAGAGATTGGGAGAGGCTGAATACCTTGCAAGCGAGTACTCCATCGCGGATATTTCAGCCTGGGCATGGACGCGTGCGGTGAAGACGCTCGAAGCGATAGACTTTTCTGAGTTTCCACATGTGGAGCGTTGGTATGCCGCTATTGAGGCGCGGCCGGGAGTAAAGCAGGGAATTGAGAAAACGGATGCAGCGTGCCAATAAGACTTTCCTCTGATAGGATTTCCCTAGAAACAACAACCCTGTCAGGGAGGGCTGGAAATGAACATTAACACGTTACAAACTCTGGGGTATGTCACCATTGAGTACCCTCCCGCTTTGCGGAGGCTCGTGCACAACGCAGTGCGTTCCTGGGAGCGGTTCTGTCTTGACTTGCCGCTTGAGACCAAGCTCCGCTTTTCGAGACATGACCGGGTCAAAGACTTCGGCTACATGCTTCGGGACGCAAGTACTGGATCTGCGGACAACAAGGAACTTTTCCATGTACGGCTTTGTGATCTTCCCAAGCTGCTCGATCTCGCACGTGGAATCATCCAGCCTGAAGCGCTTCACTATATCGTTGCAGCGAACGATCTGCTCAAGGGGATTGAAGCCTTCATCAGAGAGTTCGTCCAAGCCGTGGAGTGCAAATACGGACTAGTTGGTTTCGAAAAGCTCGTCATGGAGAGCCAGCAGACCTGGATTTTCCGCTTCCTGCATTATTTCGGGAGCGAAGTACTTGCTGCCCGTCACGTGGATCGTGGCGGGTTCACGCTGCATTTGTTTGAGAGCCAGGGAGGAGGCGAATATCTCGACTCCAATAAACAATGGCGGCCATGGACCGTGGATGAAAACAGTACGATTATTTTCCCCGGACTCGCCTTGCAACAATACTCTCGTTGTCTCCTGCGTGCGCTTGAGCATCGGGTCGTCGCTACGCCGAGTACCGTGGTCGATGGTCGTTTTGCGATGGTAGCTTTCTTCGATTTCCCACATTCTCACCGCTTCGATGACACGCGGTTCAGGACGCAGGACTTCGCGGAGGGCCAAGTCTACGACATGGGGCCCAGAGAGTTGGATAGATATTTTGTGCGTCGTCTTGAATCCGCTGCCGAATGGTAGCGGATTTTTTTAGCTCTAAAGTGGAAAAGGGCGGTGCTATACTGAAGCAAATGAAGGGGAATTTGCTTTTGGCGTGGTTGGCAGCGCTCGTTGTGGCGGCGCTGGTGTGGTTTGCGTGGCTGCATCGCGCGAGCATTGCGTTACTCTCGCCGAGCGGCATCGTCGCGCTGCATGAGCGTACCGTGCTTTTGGTCACGGTTGGTCTTTCGGCACTCATAGTCATTCCAGTATTTATAATGCTCTTTTCGTTTGCGTGGCACTTCCGCGCCGGCGGCGAAGAGGCGCACAAGCGCCACAACCCAAACTGGGACCATGACAGCTGGTGGACCACCGAGTACATGTGGTGGCTGCCGCCGGCGGCTATCGTCGCGATTCTTGCCGTGGTTGCCTGGCAGTCTTCGCATGCGCTTGATCCCTATAAGCCTCTGGCTTCAGCGAACGCGCCTGTCACGATAGACGTCATTGCACTAGAATGGAAATGGCTTTTCATCTATCCGCAGCAGGGAATAGCGACCGTGAATTTTCTCGAAATTCCCGAAAACACCCCGATTCATTTTATGATTACCTCTGATGCGCCAATGAACTCGTTTTGGGTGCCGAGCCTTGGCGGGCAAATCATGGCTATGCAGGGCATGACCAACCAGCTCTATCTTGAGGCAGACAAGCCGGGGACCTTTCGCGGCCTTTCAGCAAATATTAGTGGGAAGGGTTTTTCCGGTATGAACTTTGACGTAAAAGCGGTTTCTCAGGATGACTTCATTTCGTGGGTCACTTCCGTGCAGCACAATCCTGCGGCGCCCGCGCTTTCGCAGGATGAATATGCGAAGCTTGCTGTTCCTTCTGAAAACGTGCCGGAACTTTCATTCTCTTCCGTCGACCAGAATGTGTATACTGCAAGCATCATGAAATATATGATGACGCCGATGCAGGGTATGCAGATGGCTACTTCCTCCTAACCGTATGTCACTCACCACCTTTATTTTTGGAAGACTTTCCTGGGCACTGCTGCCGCAGAACCCGATCGCGTGGTTTGGTTCACTCTTTTTCCTAAGCTGCGCGCTTGCGGTGCCACTTTTGATTACCAAATTCCACTATTGGAAACCGTTCTGGAATAATTGGCTCACCTCGCTCGACCCGAAGCGCATTGGCGTGATGTATATTACCGTCGCGGTGCTGATGCTTGTGCGTGGTGGCATTGATGCGCTCCTCATGCGCACGCAGCAGGCCACGTCTGTGGGTGCGTCGCAGGGCATTGTCACGGCTGAACACTTCCAGCAGATTTTCTCTGCGCACGGTTCCATTATGATTTTCTTTGTGGCAATGGGCATGCTCTTTGGACTTATCAATCTAGTGGTGCCGCTGCAGATAGGTGCACGTGACGTAGCGTTTCCGTTTTTAAACTCCGTGAGCTTCTGGCTGTTTGCAGCGGGAGCGGTGCTCATTAACTGCGCATTGGTTATCGGAGACTTCTCTACGGCAGGGTGGCTTGCATACCCGCCCCTTTCAGAGCTCGCGTATAGTCCGACGGTAGGCGTGGACTATTGGATTTGGGCGCTACAGATCTCGGGCATTGGGAGCTTGCTTGGTGGCATTAACTTTTTCGTGACTATTTTAAAGATGCGCTGCAAAGGCATGACACTCATGAAGATGCCCATGTTTTCTTGGACCGTCCTTGGCGCGACCTGGCTCACCGCTATCGCGTTCCCAATTCTCACGGTGACGCTCACCCTCCTTGCACTCGACCGCACCTTTGGCATGCACTTCTTCACCGCAGGCGGAGGAGGCAACATGATGATGTATGTGAACTTGATTTGGGCGTGGGGTCATCCGGAAGTGTACATTCTAGTGCTACCGGCTTTCGGTGTTTTCTCTGAAGTAGTGCCAGTTTTCTCAGGGAAAAAACTGGCTGGCTACACTTCCATGGTCTATTCCGTCATCGCCATTGTCTTCCTTTCGTTTTTGGTATGGCTGCATCACTTCTTTACGATGGGCGCAGGTGCCGACGTGAACGCGTTCTTTGGCATTATGACGGCCGTGATCGCGATTCCGACCGGCGTGAAAATCTTCAACTGGCTTTTCACGATGTATAAAGGAAAAATCCGCTTTGCCACGCCGATGCTTTGGTTCATGGGATTCGTGGTGCTCTTCACGCTTGGGGGAGTGGCGGGTGTCGTGATGTCGGAACCGGTCGCTGACTACCAGCTCCATAACGGGCTCTTCCTCGTCGCGCACTTCCATACGATGATCGTGAGCGGCGTGCTCTTCGGGTACTTCGCGGGCCTCACGTACTGGTTCCCGAAGATCTTCGGTTTCTCACTTGATGAAAAACTGGGGCGCCGCGCGTTTTGGCTCTGGCTCTTCGGCTTTATTCTCGCCTTTGGGCCGCTGTATATTCTCGGCCTCATGGGAGCGACGCGCCGCATAGATCACTATAGCGCTACGCTTGGATATCAGCCGTGGTTCATCATCGCGGCATGCGGCGCGGTGCTCATTGCCTTCGGCTTCATCACGCAGCTGCAGCAGCTCTATGTGAGCATAAAGAATAGGCATGCATTGCGCGATAAGACGGGTGACCCGTGGAATGGGCGCACCCTCGAGTGGACGATTCCTTCACCAGCTCCTTTTTATAATTTCTCCGTTGAGCCAGAAGTGCACTCGCGCGATGCCTTTTGGGCAAGCAAGCTCCACAATAAAGCCGATGTCGCCATTCGGCAGACGTCGGCAGTGGCCGAAGCCGTCGAAGCGGAAGATATCGTGTTACCACGGAATGCCTGGCAAGGACTTTTCATCGGTGGCTTCGCGTTTCTCTTCGGCTTCGGCTTCGTCTGGCACCTGTGGTGGCTTGTTCTCGTCGGTCTGATCGGAGCCGTCACATGCCTGCTTACTCGCGTCTTTACCGATGATGAAAAACTCGAGCGCGTAATTCCTGCAGAGGAAGTGGCGCGCATCGAGGAGTCATATCGGCATGGCCACGCGAGCTACAGCACTGCATAAGCATGTAATGCCATAAATAAACGTATGGATACTAACACTACCACTAGGGAACACGAGCCGCTCACGATTCATCACACAAGCATCGCCGAGCAAGATCTCAAGAAAGACCAGACCACTTTCTTTGGCTTCTGGATCTACCTCATGACCGACCTGCTTCTTTTTGCGAGTCTCTTTGCGGTGTACGGCGTGCTTCGCGCAAACACCTTTGGTGGTCCTTCGGGGGCCGATATATTTAGCGCACCGTTTGTTCTCACCGAAACGCTCATCCTCCTTACCAGCAGCTTCACCATGGGTCTCACGATGATGGCAGCGCGCGCAAACCGGAAGCCGCTCGTGCTTGCAGCACTCGCGGCTACCGGCCTCCTCGGCCTTAGCTTCGTCTCGCTCGAGCTTTCAGAATTTATAAAGCTCATCGCTGCAGGTCATGGTCCCCAGCAAAGCGCTTTCCTCTCAGCGTATTTCACGCTCGTTGGTACGCATGGGCTGCATGTGATGATTGGTCTTGCGTGGCTTCTTGCCCTCGGCATCAGCATTGGGGTGCGCGGCCTCACGCGCCCCAACATGCGCAAGCTCCTACTCTTCAGCATGTTCTGGCATTTTCTCGACCTCGTTTGGATTTTCCTCTTTACGCTCGTCTACCTCTGGGGCATCCTATAACTACTACCATCATGAAACCGTACATTGCAAAATTTCATTCGCGACTTGGCCAACCAGAGGTAGACACTCAACAGTATTTTGAAAACGTTGCCGGCTGGCCGCAGTCGCGCCTCTCTATTGCATACGTAACCGGCTTCATTCTTTCTCTTCTTTTCACCCTTGCGGCATTTACTCTCGCGACGCATCCCGCACTCATCTTTTCACTTTCGCTACCGGTAGTTGCCGCAATTCTCGGTATGCTCGCACTTGCGCAGTTTGTCGTGCAGCTCTTTTTCTTCTTCCATTTCGGGAGGGGAGCAGCAGCACGTGAGCGCTTTTGGATACTTATGTTTACGCTGGCCCTCGTTGGCATACTCGTTTCTGGATCCATTTGGATTATGTACACACTCGATGCCCGCATGATGCCGAGCCCAGCGCAGATGGAGCAGTATATGAATAGTCAGACGGGTATTTAGTACTGAAACTTTCAAGCTTTCATGTTTTAAAACTACTAAAGTTACATGCCTAAAAAATATTACACGCTGGCGAAGCCGGGCATCATATACGGCAACATTATCACGACTATAGCCGCGTTTCTTTTTGCGTGCCGCTGGCATTTCACGATGCCGGTACTGTGGCTTTTTCTCGCTACCGTTATCGGGCTTTCGCTCGTGATCGCTTCAGGCTGCGTCTTTAATAACATTATTGATCGAGATATTGACCGAAAGATGGAGCGCACGAAAAAGCGTGCGCTTGTCACGGGAGAAATCACTATTCGCAGTGCACAAGTTTATGGTCTCATCCTCGGAATCGTGGGCTTCGTCATGCTGGCGCTCTTCGTAAATGCACTGAGTGCCGTGCTCGCGCTCCTAGGCTTCGTCATGTATGTCGTGGTATATGGTTATGCAAAACGAAAGAGCGAGTGGGGCGCGCTCGTGGGGACTATTCCCGGCGCGGTGCCTATTGTGGTGGGCTATACCGCATATACTAACCACTTCAACCTTGCTTCGCTTTTGCTTTTCTTGGCTATGGTCGCGTGGCAAATGCCGCATTTTTATGCCATTGCAATTTATAAGATGGATGAGTATATGCAGGCTGGAATACCCGTCTTTCCGGCACGTAAAGGCGTGAAGACCACCGCGGCGTACATGCTCTTTTTCATGGCCGCGTTTTACGCCACAACCGTCGCGCTCTTTTTCTATGCGGATGCCGGGCTTTGGTATGGCCTACTCATGCTTGCGACAAATCTCTTTTGGTTCTGGCGAGGCTTCGCCATACTACGCAACAAGCCCATGGCTGATACCGCGAAGGTATATGCGCCATGGGCTCGTCGTGTTTTTTTTGGTTCTCTAATCGTGCTGCTTGTCTTTTGTGTAGCACTTTCGCTTCAATTTTAACGTGCAGTAACCCTAAACCTTTTGGGTTGCCTTACATCGCGCGCTGGGAATACCAGACGGCGCCACCAATGAGGGCGATCACTACGAGGATAAGTGCGCCCCAAAGGACGGCTTGCGAGGTACCCGAAAGACCGGCAGCCGCTGCCTGTGTTGAGGTTGGGGTAGCAGTGTTTGGGTCTGCCGGAGAAGAGCTTGCAGAGCTTGCATCATTTGTGTATACATCGGTCTGTGTAGTTGTGGTGTTCTGGCTGACCTCGTTTCCTGTGGTATAGGTGCGGCTTCTTGTGTAGCCAGTGCTTGAAGTGTTTGGATCAACGTTTGGACTATCCGAGGTTGTGCCGCCCGATGTGGAAGTGACTATGGTGCCGCCTTCGATTCCGGAGCTACCACCCCCTGTACTGTTACTGAAATTCGGAACTCTTTGGCCAGCAACTCCAGAGGAGCCAACCGAAGATCCGCCTGACGAGCTCGACGATGTACCGCCGCCGCTTGATCCTGAGGTTTCAGATGTGGAAGTGGCAGTTGCGTCAGTAGAGGTTGCGGTTGAATCCGTCGTGGTTGCCGTACTGGTTGCAGCTTCGAGGTTAACCGTGAAGGTGCGCGTCGTGGAAGCCGTTATGCCGTTATAGTTTACGAATACGGAGAATGGGTAGAGGCCATCAACGAGACTGGTAAAGGTCTGAGGCGAGCCGCATCCATACGTGGTTGTAATAGTTCCAAAGGAGCAGGTGACCGTTGAGGAAGCGTCGGTTGTGAAGGTGAAGCTTGCGGTTGAGGTTGAAATAGTAGAATCATCAGCAGGGCCCGAGGTGATCATGACCCATGGTGGCGTGCTGGTGCTTACGGTACCAGAGCCTGTTCCTGAACCTGAAGTTGATCCTGTCGATGTGGCAGTGGAGCCGGTGCCATTTGAGCCGTTTCCCGTAGAAGTGGATAAGCTTGAGTCAAATATGACATGCAGCTGGGGTGCGGCGAGCGCAATGTTTCCATTTGCATCTTTTACATTTGGGTCATTAGAGTCGATGGAGACGGTGCCATTCGGTGCGTTCACCGCCACATCAAATGTGTACACACTCGAGGAAACTTGATGAAAGTTTTGTACTGTGCCGAGCGCAACATTGAGCGAAGATGCGCTAAAGCCGGTGACCGGTTCAGAAAACGTAGCCGTCACGGGAAGGGGATTTACGCCGGTTGGGCTGGTAATTGGTTCGCTAAAGGTGAAGGTGAGGCTCGGTGGGGTCGAGCTTGAGGTACTTACTTCAGCAACGGCATGCGCTGCGAATGGTGCGAATAATACGAGCGGTGCGGTCAGGAGAATGGTCGCAACTCCTTGCAGAAAAGTAGGGTCGGCTGAGCGACGTGAGGCGTTGTTCATACGGCAATAAAGGTTAGTCGGAATAAAATAGCACCCTGGTCCAATACGGATCAGCTTCACTCTATGCTTATCTGCATGAAGTAACCATGAATAGATGAGTTTTGCTTACTCAGATGACTATTGGAAATTAATCAGCTCAGAGGAAAGCGGAGCGTCATACCGAATCTGGTACACCTCGAGGATAAGGTCGGGCGAGAAGGTTCGGGTATAGAGTTTTTGGTAATGGTAGTCGAAATATTGCTGGATATTCTTTTGGTACCCCTGGTCATAACTAAGGAGGAGCCACACATCCTGTACACCTGCAGTGGTAGAGGCAACCTGCTGAGGGAGGGCGGTAGCAGAGAACGCTGGAATAGCACCATGCCCGTACTGGTCCCAGGCCGGCAGGGTCGTGACTGGAGCCTCGCCATTGTAGTAATACTCGAGAGGGTAAATGGTGAACGGCGCAGAAACGATCACCACATCCTGGGCGCGAGCATGGCTCGAAAGGTACGCACTCGCTGCGGCATAGTCTTCTTTCACCGGAGTGGAAGCGGCAAATATTTCATGGCCCATGGCTACGAGCATGAGAATGACCAGCGCTGCTTTGCAGAAATTGGAAAAGCGCTCGGGGAAAGTGTCAAAAAGAGAAATGAGGCAAAGATAGAGCGCCGGTACGGTAATAATGAGGTAGCGGCTCACGAACACCGGCGAAAGGATATAGCTCACCGCGAAGGCAATTATGATCGGTACAAAAACGGCCAGCAGGAAATACTGAGTCTCGTCGGCTAGGCGACGGTTTCGCTGCAGCGCCAGGAATCCAAAGGCAAGCGCCAATGGCCAAAGGGAAAGAAAGACCGTGCTGAGCATGTCACTTTGGAATCCAATGAGAAACTGCGCAAAGGAATTAAAGAGGTCGACGGTGGTAGGTAGCAGCAAGGAAGGCGTCTGGTACCCTACCTCATTTAAGTGCGCGACATAGAACAGCCACGGCACAATGCTGAGCGCAACGAGGAACGCGGTGATGATGAAATTTCGTAGCGCGGTCTTTTCAAAAAGTGAGCGGCGCATGAAATAAAAGAGGGCTTGGGTCACGAGCACCAGGATGAAGAAGTATTGCGTGAACACGCCCAAGATTGCGGTGACCGCATACCAGAACCAGGCATCGGTGCGCGGCTGTTTGGTGAGGTCGAGGACAGGATTTCCTGCAGCTTCTGCGGCGGCG
>JARIGN010000004.1 GCA_029288835.1 Candidatus Kaiserbacteria bacterium | reverse complement strand
GAAGATGTGTATAAGAGACAGGGCCTGCGGTTCACTTCCCTACTTCCCTGTTTCTTTAGAGAAGAAAAGGCATCCTAGTTAGGAAGAACTTTGAAGGTCTGGAAGGTGCTCCAGTTGCTGGTGTTACTAAGTGAGTCCTTTGCAATAACATGCCAGTAGTAAACGCCTGGTGGTGTATTGAGGGTAGAGATCGTCGGACTTGAGAGTGCCGATGACTTGTACACGGGAGTGACAAATGAGCCATCAGAATTTCGATGCCAGTCATTTGAAACTTCATAGTAGTAGCTCACCGTTGCGTACGGATCATTTACTGCAGTCCAGTCAACGTGCGTTAGCTGTGATGAAGGAATCCATGCACCATTCTTTGCGGGAAAGACTGGCTGTGGCTGTGGCAAGCAGTGAATGTTCCAGATGATGGCATAGTTGTCCTGGGTCTGGTTGAGGAAACGAGGCCAGCCGGTAAGGGTTGGTGCCATTGCTGCGGCATCTGCCTGGGTTGCACCCCAGCTGTATCCGACGAGTGCGTATGGGTCTCCGGTCACACAGCTACCCGAGACGTTTGCATTATCGGCATTGTCTTTTACCCAGGAAATAGTCTCGCGGGTATTGTAGCTATAGCCATCGCTCATTGGTGAGGTGACGGCAACATAGGGTGCTCCGTTGCTGTTAAAGCCAGAAGGGCTAAGGGTATAATTTCCTGCACCAATGCCAATGTTCTTAGCACTCCACCATGAGTTCATGGGGAAAACGGTTCCTCCTGCGGATGAGGCATCAGCGGTAGCTGGTTGGCCATCAATGTACATTTGGATAGTGACGGTGTGAGTTGGAAGAGGAGCTTGCGCAAATGCTGCCAATGGAGCCATAAGGGCTACAGGAGCGGCAAACAAGCCCAGTAAAGCGAGCTTTTTCATATATACGTAATGAGTTAATTCTGAATAATAGGCTACTAAATAAAGAAGTACTGAAACACGAAATGTGCTCTATCTATAAGGGTAGCACGTATTGAGACCCAAAAATATTGAAAATTAGAACAGGTGGGAGAGCGTATTTCCGAGGCCTGAAAACCACGCCACAAGCCAATTCCAGCCTTGCGAAAGCATTTGCATGAGAAAGGCAAAATTATCCTGCGCGGTAGGAGAAAAGGCGACTGTCCGGAGTGAGATACCGAAAAACGAGAGGATAAGAATACCTATCACAATCCAAATAACGAGTTTAACCATATAACCAGTATAGCACTTGCCTAGGTTGAGCTCTGCTATACTGGGTAGAACTATCCTATGACTGAGCACGTTCCTGCGCCTGCACCAAAAAAGATTATCCAGAAGGTTTTTGGGCCTGGCCTTGTCACAGGAGCTGCAGACGACGACCCGTCAGGTATCGCAACGTATTCCCAAACCGGTGCGCAGTTTGGCTACAGCTTGCTGTGGACCGCGCTCTTCATGCTGCCACTCATGATAGCGGTGCAGGAAGCATGCGCGCGAATCGGCGCCGTCACCGGCAAAGGGATTTCTGCAGTGGTGCGCGACCACTACGGCAAATGGGTTCTGTATCCAATGGTCATTTTGATCATTGTGGCAAACACCATAAATATCGGCGCTGATATCGGCGCTATGGCAGCAGCGGTGCAGCTTGTGCTGCCGGTGAGTTTTGTCGTTACTACGCTACTTTTTACGGTGCTCATTTTGGTCCTTGAGATATTTACTTCATACCGAATCTATTCACGCATCCTTCGTTGGCTCGCCATTACGCTCCTCGCCTATCCCCTTACCCTTTTCATCGTGCATCTTCCCTGGATGACAGTCTTAGAGGCAACCTTTATCCCCCATATTTCCCTTTCTTTCCAAACGCTTTTCATTATTACTGCCGTGCTCGGCACTACCGTCTCTCCCTATATGTTTTTCTGGGAAGCGGCGCAGGAAATAGAAGAAGAAAAAGCGCGTGGGCTCATTGATGAAGATGGACGCTCCCACGTGAGCAGGCGCTATATGAAAAGTCTTCAGACGGACAATGCCGCAGGGATGGTGGTCTCGGAAATTGCTACCTGGTGCATCATCGTGGTGGGTGCTGCAGCACTTCACGCTCATGGCATAACCGATATACACACCTCTGCAGATGCAGCAAAGGCACTTGAACCGCTCGTGCAAACATTCCCGCATGCCGGCTATCTGGCAAAAGTCCTTTTCGCGGTTGGTATTGTTGGTCTTGGTTTGGTAGCGGTTCCTGTGCTTTCTGGCTCTGCATCCTATGCGGTTTCTGAAGCCTTCTCATGGAATGCGGGACTCAATTTAAAGTTTAAAAATGCCCACGGCTTTTATGGCGTCATCACTATCGCCACGCTTATCGGCCTCCTGATTAATTTTGTCGGGATCGATCCATTCCAGGCGCTTGTCATCACGGCGGTGATTAATGGCGTGGTTGCGGTGCCGCTCCTTTTTATCATTGCACGCATCGCCGGCAACAAAAAAATTATGGGCCCTTACAAGAGCGGCCCACTTTCTTCTTTCTTTGTGTGGCTTACGTTCATCGCCATGGGCGCTTCTGCCATTGCGATGCTCGTGACGCTCTAGTTCCTGAATCCAGTATTAATCAGGAAGGTATGAAAGTGGGTTAAGGTATGCGTTCTTTGGCGCGACGGGCATCGTGGCGTTGGCGCAGCCTGTCGTGCTTCCGCGGAAGGCTTTCAAGGTTAAGAACTGCACACCGGCGGTTGCGTACACGCCAAAGTGGAGGTGGGGACCGGTGGCGTAGCCAGTCATACCCGAGTACCCAATAACATCCCCCGTAGAAACTTGCTGGCCTTGCGACACCCCTATAACCGAAAGGTGTGCGTACATAGTGCTGAGGCCGTTTGCATGCGCAATCATTACCCATTTGCCAAACGAATAACAACCAGGCACCAAGTCAGTATTTCCCGTGCCCGCAACAGTTCCGGAAAGCGCGGCTTGAACGGGTGTGCCGCTCGGCACGCCAATATCCACCCCGTCATGACCCATACCGCTATAAATAGCAGCGTTTGCGGTTGCGAATGCCGTGTTTCCAAAATACTGCGTGATGCAGTAGGGATTTCCAAGTGCTGATTGGAGCCCAACACAGTGCTTCATTTCAGCATCTGAAAATGGCCACGCAAGTATACCCGAACCGCTCTTTGGTACCTGCGAGGGATTAATGTTTTTAAGCTGTGACTGGAGTGAATTAAGCTGGTCTTCAAATGCTTTTTCCTCAGCCTTTTTGGTAGCGATGAGTTTTTGGTAGGCCGTTTGCTGGGAAGCTGTTTGTGAGATGAGCTGCTGTTTTGCTGCAGCGTTCGCGTCGAGCGCACCCTTTTGTGTGACAAGATTTTGGTCAAAGCTTGAAAGTTGGTTCTTAGTCGAGCCTACCTGAGCCTGCTGCTGCGCGAGCTCCGTGGTTGCTGACGCGAGCTGCTGCACATGGCTCTGAAGCGCTTCGTTCAGCTGGAGTTGCTGGTCCACGGCAGTCCAGACATCGACAAAATTATTTGAAGCCAATATTTGGTCGAGAATGGAATGCTGGTCGGCGTTATGGATAGACCGCAATGAAGAAGCCAGTGCCTGCTTATCGCTCGCAATTTGCTGCTGCTTGGTCTGGATTTGACTGCCTAACTGTTGAAGCTCGAGGTTTGCCGCTGCTATCTGGTCTTCAAGCTGCTGGATCTGTGCCTCCGTCTTTTTGCGGTTGACATCAATCGACTTAAGGGAAGTTTGAAGTGTTTGCTTCTGCGCATTAAGGGAGTCTACCTGTTTCTGGTATTGGTTAATCTCCTGCTGGATAGAACTAATCTGCTGGTTTTGGGCGTTAATTTGGTTTTGGAGGTCTGCCGCGGTGTCTGCTCGGGCAACCAAGCTGCAGCTCGTCAAGAACAGAACCGCAAAAAGTACGTTTGAAAGAACTACCCTTTTTTTCATTCTTTCAGTATATCAATAGCTTCCTCGATACGCAGCAAGGATTCCTGTTTTCCGAGTATATGGATGAGCATGAAAGGGTCTGGCGAACGCTCTTGTCCTGAAAGCGCATAGCGTAGTGGCCATAGTATGGCTCCCCTGCCCCCTTGCTCTTTGGGGTTCCGGTCGGCATATGCCATAAGGTATGTTTTTATTTCTTCGGCAGATGTTTCTTCGGCAAGGCCCGTGATGAGACCATGGACTTCTTTGAGGGTCGTTTCGGTGAAGTGCTGGGCAGGATCGTTCGGGTCTTTCGCGAGGAGGATTTCGCGCAGCGGAGCTGCACGAAGAAAAAGGCAGGAAAGCTCACCGGTGAGCATTTCATCAGCTTCTGCAAAGATGCTTGCCCGTTCCTTAAGAAGTGGAATAGCTTTGCGAAGGCGGGCTTCGTTCGTGGTCTCCAGATGCCCTTCCCTGCGTGCCCGTGCAAGATACTCTTCATCAGGAAGTTCGCGCATCCAGTGGTGGTTCACAAAGAGAAGCTTCTCTGTATTAAATTGAGCGCCGGATCGCTGGATACGTTCAATGCTAAACGCCTCAATGAGTTCTTCCATACTAAAGAATTCCTGCTCGGTGCCAGGGTTCCATCCTAGAAGTGCTAAAAAATTAACCATTGCTTCCGGAAGATATCCTTGAGCGCGGTATTCCAAAATATCCTGTGCCCCGTCACGCTTACTCAGTTTTTTAGTACCCTCAGCGCCAAGGATAGAAGGAAGCGTTGCAAAGAGTGGTGGCTCAACGCCGAGCGCTTCATAGAGAGAAAGGAATTTCGGCGTCGAAGAAATAAATTCTTCGCCACGCATTACGTGCGTGATCTGCATTTCAATGTCATCCACCACATGGCAGAAGTTATAGGTCGGATATCCGTCTGCCTTGAGGAGAATAAAGTCGTCGAGTGCTTCCTCGCCGGCCGTGAGCTCGCCCCGCACGAGGTCATTCCAGGTGTAGCGCTTTATGTGGGGCACGCGAAAGCGAAGCGCAGATCTTCCATCCCATGTGCCCTGCCCTGCCCCTTTGAAGTGGCTCGCAGGGCGATGTTCGCGAAAAAGGAACGGGCGTTTTTCTTCTTCTGCCTGTTTGCGCCATGCTTCGACTTCCTCTTCGGTATAGGGGTCCTGGTATGCGAGGCCATCTGCCACAAGGCGATGTGCATAGGTCCTATAGAGCTCAAGGCGTGATGACTGCACGTAGGGTGCATAGGGTCCATCAATATTTGGTCCTTCATCCCAGGAAATGCCAAGCCAGCGTAGTGACTCCATAATATGCCCAATAGCGCCTTCCATCTCCCGCTCCTTATCTGTATCTTCTATACGCAGTACAAACTGCCCGCCATATTTTCGCGCTGCGAGAAATGCAAAAAGCGCCGTGCGCGCACTGCCGACGTGCAGAAAGCCGGTGGGACTGGGCGCGAATCGGGTACGAACGGTCTTGTTATTCATATCGCTAATCTACTATGCAGCAGGCTCATGGGAAAGACCGATGGTGATGAGCTCTTTGGCAATCAAGCGCGCAGCATCTGGCTTTGCAAAGGTACCTCCTTTTTCTGCCATTTCATTTCCTAAAATTGGATTCATGAGGATGCGCGAGATTTCCGAGGCAAGCACGTGTGGCGTGAGATTTGCTTCTTCCAAAACCGTTGCGCCACCGGTGTGAGCATAGGCGTATGCGTTGGTGCGCTGGTCATGGCTAACCTCTTCGGGAATAGGAATGAGGATTGCTGGTTTTTTCCATAGGGAAATTTCGGTAAGGGCGGTGGAGCCGGCGCGCGAGACGATGAGGTCTGCGGCAGTCGCTGCCTGACGCATCGGCTCAGACCCAAGGTATGCGAAGGCATGATAGCGGGAGGCATGGGAGTTACCATGCAAAATCGTTGAACTCGCCAGGTCAACGTCATGAAAATTATCTTTGCCGGTCTGGTGAATCACATTGGCGTACGCAACAAGATCAGGAAGAATATCAAGCACGATGTTATTGATGCGCTGTGAACCGAGCGAGCCTCCAATAATGAAGAGTGTGGGAAGTGCTGGCTCAAGGCCTAGGAGCTGCTTTGCACCTTCAAAGGAAGCGCTTGCGAGCGCTGAACGGATCGGAATACCCGTAACAATCACTTTCTTTTGCAGTTTTTCAGGAAGCGATGAAGCAATGTTTGGAAAGGCCACGGCAATCTTATACGCATCTTTTGCAGCCACCATGTTTGCGCGACCAAACTTTGCATCGGACTCGTGAATGATGACCGGAATACCGAGAAGGTGCGCCGCAATGACCGTGGGGACGCTCGCATAGCCACCTTTTGAAAAGACTACGTCGGGGTAGATGCGGAAGAGAATAAAGAGCGAACGAAAGGTGCCAATCAAGGTAGAAAAAAGCCCGGTAACATTTTTTGCAGAAGCGTAGCGACGAATTTTCCCTGCGGGGCTTTTTATGAAGGCAATATTATTCGCAAAAAGTGCCTCCTCGTCAAAAGGTTCTGGCGCAATATAGAACATGCGCGGCTCGAGAATACGGCGCTCTGCAGCAATACTGCGGAGGGCTTCCGCCACGGCAATAAGGGGATAAAAATGGCCGCCGGTGCCTCCCCCGACAAAAACGATCTTCATACAGAGAGTATATCACGCACCTCAGCCATTTTAGCCCTAAAATACCCCTATTTGCCTCTAATTTGCCTCCTGAGCGGGCTTTTTGGTGCGATGTGCGGCAATGTTTAGAATTACCCCTATTGAGCTGAGAGCCGCCAAAAGAGCCGTTCCTCCCTGGCTCATAAACGGAAGCGGAAGACCGGTGAGCGGGAGTACGCCAAGCATGGCACCAATATTGAGAAATGCTGAAAAAGTTATGAGCAGGGTTAGGCCCGTGACGGTCAGGGCGCCAAAGGTCGTGGCGGCTTCCCCCGCTATGATGAGGCCCCGTGCCGCGAATAATACGAAAAGAAAGAGCAGGAGGACACAACCGATAAAGCCAAACTCTTCGCCAAAGACGGCAAAGATAGAGTCCCCCGCAGGCTCTGGCAAATAATTAAACTTCTGCACGCTTTGTCCGTACCCTCTTCCGGCCACTTTCCCTGAACCGATAGCAATGAGGGACTGCTGAATTTGGTATCCGCTTGAAAGGGGTGAACGCGCTGGATCGATAAAGGTGATAACGCGGCCGAGCAGATAGGGTCGAATCATCACCAGAAGACCAAGTCCCACCACTGCCGTCACCCCAATAATTGCAAAGTCACGCCACGGTGCGCCTGCTAAAAAGTACAAGGCAACGCATGTTGCGCCCATCACCAAGGTCGTTGAGGTGTTTGGTTGCGCGATAAGGATGAGGCATGGTATGCCCACCACACCTGCGAACCCTCCTAGGCCATAGCGAAGGTCGCGGATCTTGCTGCGCATGCGTGCAAGATAGCTTGCAAACATGAGAATGACGGCAATTTTTAAAAACTCTGCAGGCTGAATCGTAAAGGAGCCTATTTGGATCCAGCGCGTGGCGCCATTGGTGTGACGGCCGAGGTGTGGAATGAAGACGAGAAGGGTGAGAAGGAGTGTCGCCACATATACTGGCATCACGGCACGAGAAAGGATCTTTGGAGGCAAAAAACGAATGATGAAAAGACCAAGCACGCCCGGAATAAGACCGAGGCAGATTTGGTCGATAGCCATGTGGAGCGGCGAGTCCCCTGCCCTGGCAAAAAGCCCCAGCGATGCAGAAGCAAACATGGCCAGCCCGACCAGAACCAAGATAGCAACAATACTGGCAAAGAGCCGGTCTCCAGCAACTTTCTCTAGCATGATTTTATTTTAGCACCCCAGCTATTAAGCTTACGCAGTTTTCTATTTATTTAAGGAGTGCGAGAGCGATACCGAACACGCCTGCCATGATCGTAATAATCCAGTAGCGCATGGTGACTTTATAGGGTGGCCATCCCATGGTTTCAAAATGGTGATGGATAGGTGCAATGCGAAAGAGTTTCTTTTTGAATACTTTCTTCCAGAAGACTTGGAGAATATTGGTGACGACGGTAGCGGTGAGTGGAAGCGCGATGATGGGAAGCACCGCAACGCCTACGCCCTTCCCGAGACTATCCGCAGAAAAAGCTGTAACGGCAAGGGCAAGGGTGAGTGCCATACTGCCGGTTTCGGTGAGGTAGAAGCGCGCTGGCGGGACATTAAACCAAAGGAAGGCAAAAGTCGCTCCGGAAACCGTCGCCGCAAAAGCCGCCAGCGCGACTTGGTGCTGCGCAAACGCTATACCCGCATAGGCCATGAAGATGATCGCGAAGACGCCGCCTGCGAGGCCATCAATACCGTCAATAACACCACTGCCATAGAGCAAGAGCGTTACGATCATGAAGAACGGTATAAAAAAGATACCGAGCGGAAGCGCACCAAAGAATGGAATCCCGACGGTGCTAACCGCGAGCTTTGCATAAAACCACCATCCCGCAAATGCAGAAAAGAGTGCCACTACAAGAAGGCGCCAGCGTAGAGAAAGTCCTCCTTTGCTCTGGGTGATTTCAAGAAGGTCATCAAAAAAACCTACGACCCCACCGACAATGAGAGCGGCAAGCGGGAGCCAGGTTTGGCTGCGGTTTACGAAATTAAGGAGCGTGAGTGGTGGACCAAAAATCCAGCCGAGAAGCATGAGGAAAAGTGAGGTGATTGCTACCCCACCCCATACAAGAAGCCCACCCATGCGGGGTGTGGAGACTTCGCGCTCCTTGTGGAGTAAGTCAAAAAGAGGGGTGCCAGTGTCATCTCCTAATCCTTTCCCCTTTCCCGCTTTTTTCTTCCAAGCACGGTGTTTGTAGAGCTGGTCTGCAAGAAGCGGCGTGAGCATGATACCCACCGCGAACGCGACGATGAAAGGTATGAATACTCGTGCGGCGTCGAAGAAAGGCATACAAATATTATGAAGGAGTGCTACTTGCGGTAGCGTGTGGCGTTACCCCAGCAAAATGTGCGAGCGTTGCGCTCACGAGCTGCTGCACATCCGTGAAGCGGCCAGTCTCTGTTGAACCCAGCACCACCACGGCCACCGGATGATTTATAGCTGCATCGTAGACGACAACCAGGTTCCCCCCTGCAAGATCGGTGTAGCCAGTTTTTGAAAGAAGCGGATCAGGAATGTGTGTTACATCGAGATCAGTATTTGAAAAGGTATGAGTAACGCCTTGGTTTGACTGGATGCTGACGGTGGGCTGCGTGGTGGCTGCCGCGATTTTCGGTGCTTTTTTCAAAAGCGCTCCCGCGAGCACTGCTACATCGTGTGCCGATCCATAGCCTCCCGACACTTGTGAATTTATATCAAGGCCAGTTGCATTCGTTGCGCTCGTTTGGGTGAGACCAATGGCTGAAGCAGCATTAGCAAGCAAGGTCGCATTACTTTTTTGCTGCGCCGTAGCGGCAGCTTCAGCGATCGCTTCAGCACCACTATTTGATGAGGCAGCAAGGGTCAAGCGCGCGAGATCCTCAAAAGAAAATGTTTCGCCTGCGGAAAAGCCAGTGTCTGCAGTGTCATTAACTGCAGCCACAGAGTCTGGTGACATGGTGATGGTTGCTGCCGGGGAAAGAGTGTTTGCTGCGGCATAGAGCGTGAGGAGCTTGGTGATAGAAGCGAGCGGGTGGGTTTGGTATGCGTTCTTAGCATACAGGACCTGGCCATTAGTAAGGTCATAGACTATCGCGTCTTGTGCCTGGAGAGAAAGAGTGGCGTATGCATCAGGTCCTGTAGGAGTGGTTGTGGCGGTGTTGAGCGGTGGCTGTGCGTTAGCGAGTGCCGCTTCCTGCTCGTTTTCCTGGGCTGCCACGTAGGCTGCGGCACCAAAAAGTACGACTGCTATGAATGCCACGCCCACACCAATATACAGCCGTGTGCGACTGTTTCCTTTTCGCTGCTGCGTGTGGTGCGGATGACGATTCTTTGGCATGGATTATTCAGTAACAGGTTTAGCTTCCTCAGCATCCTTAAGGGCCGAGACTAACTCATCATAGTGCGGTAGCTCGCTGAGGTGCGAGACGCCGAGGTGCGCGAGCGCTTCGGTCGTCGGGAGGTACATAATACGGCGGCGGTCACTTTCGTGCTCCGTGCGCTCGACGAGTCCGCGAAGGGTAAGAGAGCGCAGTGCGGCAGCAGAATTTACCCCGCGGATCCACTCAATCTCACTGCGGGTCGCCCCATTCTTATACAGGATAATAGCCAAGGTCTCAAGGCTGGCCTTACCGAGGTCTCGGGAAAGCTCCCCTTCCCTATATTTCTTAATGACCGAAGAGGCTTCTGGGCTCGTGCGGATTTCGAGGTCGGTCCCTACCTCTATAAGCGCAAGCCCTCTGTTTTGGAGGCTGGTATGCAGCTCGAGAGCGGCAGCGCGAAGCTCATCCGCAGACAGCTCAAGTATGCTCGCGAGCCGCTGTTTTGAAAGCGGCTCACCGGCTGCGAAAAGGAGTGCCTCGAGGGCAGCAGAATGCGACAGCATAGCACCATAGTACCATGCTGCTCTGTTGCTTAGACTTAGACGTGGATTTCTCGATAGGTGCGCACCTCAGTTTCAGTACCAGTCATTTCGTATGCCGTGAGGAGGCTGAGACCAGTTATCAAAATACCTGAGACAATAAGCGTCCACATCATGACTTCCTGGCTCATGCCCATGAACGGAACCGAAAGAACGGCAAGCCCTATAAGTGCGGTGATCCATTGTTTCAACATAGGCGTTTCTTTAGTTTCTAAGTGCACGCACTATATGCCGACAACGATGAAGTATGGATTAATGCGCTATCATGTGGCTGACTGGGGACCTAGCCGTAGCTTGGAACGCTCGACGCGTTATTCGTTATCTTGATGTCGGAACCGAGCTGCTCCGCTTCGACAATCCCCTGCTTCACGAGCTCAAGGAGCGCGAGGAACGAGACGATCACTTCAACCTTTTCACTTTTTTCTCCCGCGAAATCTTTAAAGGACATGGTGAGTGCTTTTTGGACCCGGTCCGTAAGGCGATCCATCATTTCTTCAAGGGTAATGAGTGGCTTCACACGTGCTTCGGGAAGTTTTTCTTCTTTTTGAATGGAAGCAAGCACATTTTGGAGCGCAGTTTCAAGCGCAGCGAGGGAAAGGTCACGGCTTGGTGCGAAGAATGCTTCAGGTGCTCGCTCCCCTGCCGGCACCATCGGCGTAAGGCCAAATACTCTGCCAAGCTCCCGGGCTGCGTCACGTGCTGCTTCATATTTTTTAAGACGGTCCTTAAGGGAGTCGACATCCTCCTCTTCTTCCGGTGAAAGCTCGAGCTCCGGAATAAGGGACTTTGATTTTATTAAAAGAAGTGTTGCTGCAACACCAATAAACTCCGCAGCATCTTCCATCGGAAAGGCTTCATGGCCACGCACATACTGAATGTAGTCGTCCGTCACTTGAGCAAGTGAGAGCTCGCTCACGGATAGCTTTCGCTTTTCGATGAGGTCAAGCACGAGACCGAACGGACCTTCAAAAGACGGCGTGCGAATGGTGAACGCTGGTGAAATGGTAGAACCGGAACCTGTACTTTCGTTGTGGTCTAGTTCTTCCATGCTTCGATAAAGGCGAGCAAAAGACGGACAGGTTCACCGGCAGCACCTTTGGCCAATTCATCACCTGGTGCAGAGGTCATGCGCGGCGCGATGTCGAGGTGCGCCCAAGGGCAGCCAAGCTCTTTCGCAAACTGCCAGAGGAACATGCCGCCTTCGATGGTGCCGCCATAACGGCCGCCTGGCGCGTTGCTGGAGTTGGTTACGTCGGCAAAATCACTCTTTACAAGAAACTCGTACTCATCCCAAAGCGGCAGCGGCCATACATAGTCACCGCTCTTTTCTCCAAGCTTCTCGAGCTGCTGCGCGAGCTCGTCATCCTTGGTGAGCACTGCAGAGGCATAGAGACCGAGTGCGACGAGGGCTGCGCCGGTGAGGGTTGCGACATCGAGCACGACGCCTGGGTTGAATCGCTTCGCGTAGGTGAGCGCGTCCGCGAGAATGAGACGTCCTTCAGCATCGGTGTTTTGTACCTCGATAGTTTTACCAGAAAGTGAGTGAAGCACGTCACCGGGGCGCGTCGCGTTATTGCCGGGCATGTTTTCTGCTGCTGGAATGAGGCCGATCACATTTTTCTTCACGCCAAGTTTTGCGGCGAGTGCGACTGCATGGATGACCGAGGCGGCGCCCGACATATCCATATGCATTTCATAGATATGTGCAGAAGGTTTAAGATTCAAGCCGCCGCTATCAAAGGTAATTCCCTTCCCCGCGAGAACGATCGGCTTCGCTGCCTCTCCCTTTGCATTTGGTGCGCCCTTGTATTGCATGATGGTGAAGGTCGTCTCTTCAGAAGAACCGTTTCCCACTCCCAGAAGCGCACCCATACCGAGCTTTTTGAGTTCGGCTTCACCGAGAGTCTGTACCGTGACAGTCTTAAGGCCCGCTACCGCATCCTTCGCAGCTTTCGCGAGCTTGCGCGGGTTCATGTCGCCGCCAGGGGTGTTCGCAAGCGCGCGGCAGGCGTTCACTTCCTGTCCAATGAGCTGCCCACGCTTTAGTGATGCTTGCAGTGATTTAGTTGCCGCGGGATTTCCTGCAGCAGACTTTGGCCCGCATAAGAGCACTTCCTCAACGGTAGGCCACCCTTCCTTTGGCTTTGTTTTAAACTGCGTAAACTCAAATCCTGCCATCTCCATGTTTTGGACTGCGAGAGAAAGCAGCTCTTCTTTTGTGACATCAAACTTTTCTGCGAGCATAAGCATGTCGTCGAGCGACAATGCAATCTTTCGCGCCTTTTGCTGCTTTGCTGCGTTAATGACGGCACGGCTTGCGATAATAAACTTGCGCTGGGTGAGCTCTTTGTATGTCCCCACGCCTATCTCCAGATAAGTCACCTCAGCTCCCTCTTTCTGCTCGCAAACAAGTCTTTTTGTACCTTTGTCATCTTCCGTGATACGTACCCGTACAAATTCCTTCGGTGCTTCTGCAAGTGATTTTGGGGAGAGGGTGAATTTCATAGGATGAGTGGCTATGTCGTTTATTTTATTTTTTATTGCTGACCTTCGGGCTTCTTAACAATCTCAATGCCAAGCTCCTTTAGCTGTTTCTCTGCAAGAGGCTTCGGCGCATTCATCACGGCCGTTTGCCCACCGCGCGTCATCGGGAATGCCTGCACTTCACGCAGGTATGACTCGCCGGTGAGGTTCATGAGGTTTCGCTCGACGCCTAGCGCGATACCGCCGTGCGGCGGAGTGCCATATTTAAACGCTTCAAGCATGTGGCCGACACTTGCCTGGGTCTGCTCTTCGGTATAGCCCATCACTTTATACGTGGCTTCCAAAATCTCTGGACGGTGCGCGCGGATGCTTCCGCCGCCTGACTCATACCCGTTACACACAAGGTCATACTGCGTAGTGAGGATATCTTCAATATGCTCGCCCTTCATCAGCCACTCGACGTGCTCGGGGATAGGCATCGAGAACGGGTTGTGGGTAAAGGTCCAACCGCCTTCATCGGTCTTTTCAAAGAAAGGAAAATTAACGACCCATGCATAGGCGAGAATGCCTTGTGCCTTTTCTTCTTCGGTGCGAAGGTCGAACTTGTCCGCGCCATACTTTTCCATAGCATCCTTGTATGAGATGCGCGGAAAGGGTTTTTCTTTAATCGTAAGTCCCATGCTCTCGACGGTTTTGGTGATCATCGCTTCCACCATTTCCATCACCTCTTCCATCTGCACGAATGACATTTCTAAGTCTATCTGCGTGTGCTCAAAGCCGCGATCACCGCGAAGGTCTTCGTCGCGAAGGGCACGCGCCGTTTGGAAATAACGCTCAAATCCAGCGGTCATAAGGAGCTGCTTATACTGCTGTGGAGACTGCGGAAGTGCATAAAACTTTCCTGGGTTAAGACGCGATGGCACGACAAAGTCTCGAGAACCTTCAGGAGTTGATTCGGTGAAGAGCGGCGTTTCAATTTCCGTGAAGTCATTTGAAAAAAGAAACTCACGACACTTCTGGATGAACTCACTGCGCATGCGCATATTTTTCTGGAGACGCTCAGAGCGCAAGTCGAGGTAGCGGTACTTGAGGCGCACGCTCTCATCGATGCCGCTCGTGTCCGTGCTAATGTCAAACGGAAGCGTCTCGGCAGGGTTTAGTACCTCGATGTTTTTTATCTCAAGCTCAATATCTCCATTCTGCTTGTCAGCCTGCACATTCTTTTCAGGTCGCTTGTTTACGATCCCTTCTACCTGCACGACGTATTCATTCCGCACTTCCTTTGCGGTTTCCATAAGCGCTATTTGCGCCTCGTCTTCTGTCCTTGCCGGAAGCACGACTCCTTGGACTATGCCGGTGCGGTCACGAAAATCAAAGAAGATAAGCTTTCCCTGATCACGGCGCACGTCCACCCAGCCAGCAATAGAGACCGTTTCTCCGGCATGCTGTGCGAGCTCCCCTATCAAAACACGAGATCGTTCCCCCTCAGTACGAGATGTCATATGTATATAAAATAACACGCCCCGATGCTTGTATAAAGCATCGGGGCGCTATAGTTCACTCTTGTCCTAACGGAGGGTTGCCGTCTGGATCCAAAATATGGTAGTTTGCCTGTTCGTCCATGGCGCGCCGATCAGCAGCGTCTCGTTCAGCGCGAAGCGCGGCTTCAACTTCCGCTAAAGACTTCTTACCAGCCTTTACACGGTTTGCTGCTTCAGCACCCTTCTTGCCCATCGCACTTAGGGCAGCAGTATCTTCTCGATACCGTGCTGCTTCTACTGCAGCAGGTCGTGGTTTTTTCGGCATTTCCATATTTCCTTTCTGTATGCACTATACAATTATTTTATTTTTATGCTACTCCAATGGCTTTTTTAACCTCCGCCATCTTCTTACTGGTCACTTCCCTCGCCTGCTCTGCACCGCGCTCGAGTGCTGCCGTTATCTTTTCAGGACTATCCTTAAGCTCGATGTATGTAGTGCGAAGCGGCGCGATGAACGCATCGAGATCTTCAACAAGCGCCTCTTTGAGCGCTTTATACTTTCCTCGGTGCTCCTCATAGATTGGCGCAAGCTCGGCTTCCGATTTAATAAGCTTGTGAATTGCATACACATTTTCAGGGCGCTCTCCTGAGGAATCAGTCACTATACTCATGACGCGCTCGGTAATGACTTCGCGTGAAGCAAAAAGCGGAATCGTGTTGCCATAGCTTTTGCTCATTTTCTGGCCATCGATGCCTGGTACGATAGCAACCTCTTCCATGATGTGCTCTTTTGGAAGCGTAAATACTTCCTGGCCAAAGACACGGTTAAACTTTTCCGCAGTATCACGAGCATATTCTATATGCTGCTTCTGGTCCTGCCCCACCGGCACGAGCTGGGTGTCATACAAAAGAATGTCTGCTGACATGAGCATTGGGTAGTTAAAGGTCCCCACGCTTATCTCATGGTTCTTTGCCTCAGCGTCCTTAAAGGCATGTGCGCGCATGAGGTAGGGCATGGTGGTGAGGGTATCGAAGATCCAGGTGAGCTCGGTGTGCGCAGGCACGTCTGACTGTTTGAAAAGTACGACGCGGTCTTCCCCGCTTCCGCTTTGCGGCGTGAGACCCACCGCCATATATGCAGCGGCTAGGTCGAGGGACAGCTCGCGCATTTCTTTTGCATTCTGGATGAAATTGAGCGCGTGATAGTCAGCCACCATGATGAATGACTGGTACTTCCCTGACTTCGCGAGCTCGACGAGTTGACGCATCGCCCCAAAATAATTCCCGAGATGAATTTCACCGGTCGGCTTAATGCCCGAAAGCATCACTGGTTTTGTGGATGGGCTAGACATGTAAATACGATAGCATACCGTTATTAGAGCAAGCGTCTTGATATAAATTACGCTTATTGTATAGTATTTATCCGCAACTGAAAGGAGTTTGCCATGCGTCCTCCTGGAAAGGAGCGAATGGTTGAGACCCCGGAAGGGGTGTTCATCAAAATTAAATCGTTTGAGCAGATCAAGCTCATTTTACTTGAATACGCTGAGCACGCTTGGGAATATGGCGTAAGTCATCGTCACTTTCACGTTGGTGTTGCTGCGCTCGTTCGTTACAAGGAAATTCATACCTGCGAGTGGGCGTATAAAATCCTGTACCAGGCTAACCTCAAGCCCTTTCCGGGAGAAGAGGGGCCTCGGCGCTGTGGTGAAAACTATCACTTTACTGAGTGTAGAAAGTACGGGTATGAGCTGCTCATGATCGTCGTCTATGCAGATAAGCAGATCGACGATTACGCGCCGGAGTGGTTGAAAAGTGATCCTGACCATGAGTATAACCAGACCCTTAAGTGCTGTGGCTACTGCAGGACTGAAGGGCGCGATCTAATCCGCGAGTTTTCGGATCCTAAGAAGCCACGCGTGCTAACGGAACACACTGTAGTGATCAGTGTAAACAAGTCAACGAAGGTATCACAGCACTTTACTTTCGGGTGGCTGATGAGAACCTATGGTGTTCCCGAAATATACTATTCAACGAGGCATCCATAACTACTAAAACGGCCAGAAGGCCGTTTTCTTTTTGGTGCGCCGGGAAGGATTCGAACCTTCGTAGACATTAAGTCGTTGGATTTACAGTCCAATGCGATTGACCACTCCGCCACCGACGCTTTCGATTTGATATTCAGCAATCCAATTAAGTACCTGCCGTAATAACTTTTTATCACAATATCGAACATGCACAAGGCCATGCACCATTCTTGGCCCTCTTTTGCTGTCTTCATCAGCCTTTTTAATAAAGGGTTTTGTAAACTGCGCTAGAGGAACACTAAGAAGCGAACTCCAATAAGAATGAAGTACTGCTAAATCTTGGGTGTCATAACAGTACAAAGAACAACGAATTTTAGATTCAGTAATTCCACATATCTGACGTAAAAATTTACAGAACAAAACGACCATTGACGGGTCTGAGTTAGCGAAATCTATAGTATTTTTTCCAATCTTATACCCTTCAGCCCAATACAGCATCACTCCAATAGTTTTTAACTCTTTTTGATCCTGAGTAAGGTTTTCTTTGAGAATAAACGAAGGTGCTGCCCGATCATACTTGATAGCATTCGAATCCCTCGTACTTCTCCTTGGTATTTTATATTTCTTCAATATATAAAAGACAGCTCCCACGCTTACGGTATAGTAATTTGCCACTTCTTGAGCACTGTTACCTGACTCATACATTTGTATAGCATACGAATGTTGTGTATCAGGTATTGACGCCATCTAGTAACCTTATCACAAATAGCTTTGCGCCTCACTTCTGCTTATTTCATGAAAAGAATTACTATTTGTGACCCTTTCGCTAGCTTTGCATGGTTCTGAATAAAGGATGATGGAGTTAGCTGATCTGAAACTGACTCCACCCTTTCGTCATTTAGATACACTCCCTTCCCTTCTATAAGCCTTCGGGCATCAGATTTGGAGTTGGCAAGGCCGCTTGCAACGAGGGCGTCTGAGACAAGATACCCGGCTTCTATTTCAGAGCTTTTAATTCCATGGGTTGTGGAGTTTTGATCCAAAAGCATAAGCTCTTTTGTGGTGAGTTCCGCAAGCGGCTTTCCACCAAAGAGCACTTCCGAAACTGCTTGCGCGTTTTCCGCAGCCTGCTTTCCATGCACGATTTCCGTTACGTGCAGCGCAAGCATCTTTTGTGCTTCACGTCGGCCTGGGTTACGGCGATGCAGCTCCACGAGCGCTTCTATCTCGCGCACACTCATAAAGGTGTAAAACTTCAGGTACTGCTCCACTTTCTCATCTGGCTGGTTAAGCCAAAACTGATAGAAGGCATAGGGCGAAGTCTTCTGTGCGCTCAGCCACACTGCATTCCCTTCTGACTTGCCAAACTTCTTGCCATTTGCGTCCGTTACGAGCGGGCAGGTGAGCGCAAACGCTTCCTTGCCAAGCTTGCGGCGGATAAGCTCGACGCCTGAAAGAATGTTTGTCCATTGGTCACTCGCACCCACTTGCATATTGCAGCCATACTTTTGGTTCAGCACAAGAAAATCAAAGCCTTGCAAAAGTGAGTAGGCAAACTCGGTGTATGAAATGCTTTCGTCAGGGGTTTCAAGCCTGCGGCGGATGATATCGCGCTTCACGAGCTCGTTCACCGTAAAGTGCTTTCCAATGTCACGCAAAAAATCGACAAGCTTCGCCTTCAAAAGCCAGTCTGCGTTGTCCACAAGCTGAATGCGCGTGCCGAGGATCTGCTGGAACTGTGCCTTAAGGGCTTTCTTGTTTTTCTCGATTACCTTCGCATCCGCAAGGGTGCGCTCGCCGCTTTCGCGCGGGTCTCCGATCATGCCGGTGCCTCCACCCACGAGGAAGATCACCTTATGCCCTGCGTCTGCAAGACGCTTCATTAAAAGAATCACGACCAAATTCCCTGCCTGCATCGAGTCTGCAGAGGGATCCACCCCGAGGTACACCGTGCGCTTTTGCGCAAAGATAGTCTCTAGCTCGGCGGAGTGGTGCTCGATAAGGCCGCGTGCAAGCAAGTCTTTTTGGAGGTTTCCGGCTGTTTCCATAGGTCGAGTATAGCAGAACTAGGCGCTTACTGCTGTAGGAGTATTGGGCTGCATGATAGGGAGCTCAATAGTGAATTTGGATCCCTTCCCCGCCCCTTCGGATTCTGCCCAAATCTCTCCGTTATGGGCAGTGATAATATTTTTCACAATATAGAGGCCAAAGCCGGTACTGTCGACATTTACCTTTACAGATTCCTTGCCATGGCCACCCTCGGTGAAGAGCTTGCCCATATCTTCTGGCGTGATACCGACGCCTGTATCTTGCTCAATAATGCGTACGAGTGACCCTTCCTTGGTTAAGGAAATGGCAACCTCACCCGCAGGGGTATACTTAATAGCATTATCAATAATATTCTTAAAGGCATTTTCAAGCTGCATGCGATCTCCCTGGATCTCGCAAGGATTTTCAGAAAGCGTCACCTTGAGTGAAAGCTTTTTTGCATCGGCATTCGGCTTAAGGGTTGTAATAATTTCTGAAAGCAGTGCGGCGAGATCAAACAGCTGCATTGAGTAGGTAATTTTGCCGCTTTTAATATTGGATGCATTCAGTATTTCCTGGACGGTATTCACGCCTTTCGTGTCCGATTCAAGCCCCATCTGGAGTATCGGCTTAAAGGTATCAGGAATGGGACCGAACTCCCCTTCGAGTGCCATCGAGAACACATTACGGGATTTGGTAAGAAAGCCTTTAACTTGGTGCGTAATGAAATGGATGAGCGCCACTTGCTGGTTGTTCGCGAACTCAAGCTGGTTAGCAAGCTCCTGTATATGCTCACGCTGCTCTACTTCACGAAGCACGCTTCGGATGAGCAAAATACCTATGGCAAGGACCAGGACAAACTCCATGCTTCTGAATATGATCTGGAAAAGAGTCGCTGAAGAAAGCACTTCGAGGAGAATAGAAATGGAAAGCAAAAAGATAAGGAGAGACGTCGCAAAGACTTTTACCCTGAATAAATGATATTTAGCAATTTCATACCCAGCGGCAACTACTGTTGGAAGTATGAAGAGTGCACCAAGGGAAATAAAGGAAGCATTGTTGTAAAACGCGGGTAAGACGAGATTGAAGCTTATAATTAACAAAAACGTAACAAAAAGCCCCCACAAAATTGATCGGTACTGTCCCTTTTCACTTTTAGGCGCTAAGCGCATTTTCTTAATGAAAATCCACAATCCTCCAAAAATTAAGAACGTGACAAAAAGGGCAAAAAAGAATATTCCAGGTCCATTATTTATTGTTTCGATGGCACCCGTATTGCTGAGTGATCCGATACTATTAAAGACTAGCGGTGTAAGCGTCATTAATGATATGAAACATGTGAGAGGTAGAAGTCCATAAAGGTATTTTTTTGGAAAAATATACTTTTCTGCAGGAAACACGAGAAGAAATTGAAAAAGGAAAAATACAAACCACGTTGCTAGGAAAATAACAGTGCGAATAATCCAAAAAGCAAGGTAGGGGTTTGCAATATGGTAGAAAAGGTAGTTTACAATGCTCCAAAGTGCAGCAGAAAGGGTGAAGAGCCAAAAAGAGACATTCGTAGCATTTTTTGTGTTACTAAAATAGGCAGTAAAGCCTAGGACGGCGATACCTGCGACCGTAATCCCAACAACGAAAAGGTCAATATTATGAAAATAAAGTAAGGTGCTAAGCATGGCTAGTGCGGAAAACGGGAGCAGCTCTCTTTGATCGGCTCGTAGCTGCGGCGCTGTATCCCATCCTACACATCATCAGCGGTATCTCTCCATTAGTCAAAGAGAAAGCTTGGGCAATGTCATTCGCCGCTAGTGAAATTTCATCAAAATGCTTTGAGTCTAATGCGTCAGTCTCCCCTGCAGCAAGCCTTCGTGCTACAAAAAGTAAGCCACTAATGGGTTGAAAGGAAACGCCTTGTGCGGTCGCCGCTAGCCACACACGCTCAAATACCCTGCCCGCTTCAAGGTACTGCACAGGCTCCTCTTTCCGTACGCAAACAAGCCCTATGGCGGGTGATGAGGCAAAAAGGTCGCCATTTGTTTTTGAGGCCATAGCAGAAAACCCAATTTTGTTAAATGCTTTCGTGACTGGCCAGTGGGAAAGCAACGGAAAAAGTTTTTCTACTGGTGGAGGAAGTTCCATACTTTTTAGAGAGAGACCCTGTTTCTCTCCGGTATTATCCTTTTCCTTCCATAAGATATTAGAAAAGAAAATTGAATGCAGAGTGGGAGTCTCAAGAGCAATCTTTTGTATCAGGGATTCTGCATAGGCTGCTTTTTTTATACGTTTCTTGTCTTCTAGTACATGAAAAGTGATTTCATCTGAAGCAGCTGCAGCAGCCTTAGTGATACTTGCTCGAGCCTCTTCAGAAAGCTGCTTTGGCTCATACTGCTTCCTGTTGGTATGTCGTGCAGGGATTGCCTCAGCAAGCGGATCTGGAAGGTTAGAGGATGAAGCACTTTCCTTAAAAGTAATCTGCGCGGTAATCAATGGATCATCAGAAACGGGTAAAAGCATGACGGAAGCAGTAAGGCCTTCTTTCCCCGCCAGAAGTACTATGTTTTCAATCAATGCGCCATGAGCAACATACGTGCCACTCAACTTATAATTAAGTATTTTATTATCCTTGTGGGGAATGAGATGCACCTGGAGCGTTGATTCATCCACGAACGAAAATTCCCATGGTTGTGAATTGTCTCCCGAAGGCGCCCATACTGCCTTCTCGACAATTGCTCGTATCTTTTCCTGCATAGGTGCCTATAGTCCTAGTGCCTGCTTAAAAGCTGAACGAACCTGTTCCCGTTCAGCAACTGCTTCTGCAGAGTCATAGTGTGCATCAAAGATCGCATCAAGGTTAATCTCGTGCTTGCCATCGCGGACTGGTTCTCCAAGAATGATTTTGCGCGCAATATACGCAATAGCTACTCCTGAAAGAGTTGCAGCGTCACCAAGCTGTGGCCATGAATACAAAGTCTTTCCTACTTCTTTAAGGGACAAGAGCATGCGAGGCACCACTACTTCTACTCCCGCCACCTTTGTTGCAAGCTTGGGAAGGTCGCTCGGGGTAAACTGTGAAAACTCTTCCATCGTCAAGTGACCGAGGGCACCATTAAAGAGCTCAGTGTTAGGGTTAAGGTCGTAGCGTTCTATGTCCATAATAATACCGTCGCCATTATCGGTGGCCATAATTACTGGAATCCCTTTTTCTTTTGCCGCAAGGCGAAGCCGAACCTTCATCTCAAGGTTATCAAGCTCTTCCACCAGAAGCTGCACCTTTTCATCTCCGCCCAGAAATGTATCAATATTTTCTGCACTTACTCCCTCTGAAAAAAGATGCACCTCAGCATAGGGGTTTAGTTGGTAGATATATTCAGCAGCTACTTCCGCTTTCTTCCTGCCAATTGTTGTATAGTCATAGCGGATGCGGTTTAGGTTTGACCCTGAAATAGTGTCGGGATCGGCAAGGAAAAGGGTGCGAGCGCCACCCATGAGTGCGAGCGTGAGTGCGCCATGGCTTCCTACGGAAAGGCCAGCAACCGCAATGCGAGAGTTATAAAACTTTTCTTGTTCCTCTTTGGTAATGAGGTTTTTATTTCGTGCCGTCCTAAGCTCAAGGTGTTCCGCATCAGGCAGTACCCGTACCGCTATTTTAGACCAAGGGAAATACGCCCACATGCCGTGCGCGAGCGCAGGTTGCGCAGTCTCCAACGCAGCCTTCCACTGCTGGAATTCTGTCGTATAGTTTGGGTTAAATTTATACTGCGGATTACGAATCAAGAATAACTCCTCTAGGAGCTCGTCATACAGGTCTAGTGAGCGACTAATTTCATAAGAAGAAAAAAGGTTTTCAGGTGTATCAATCGCTTCTTTCAGTACTGGTTTTGGGAAAGTATTCATAGCCCTATTCTATCATTTAACGGCTGTCTTCTGCACCCATTTTTGCTTGATTCCTTGAGGAAAGAATTCTGCGTTTCCTGCCTCGTGAAATACGAGGACAAAAAGTTTACGATTGTGTACAAACGTCGAGAGTTCTCGAAATTCCGAACTTTTCTCCAAAAGTGCTGTGTAAATATGGTGTTCAATCTCTTGAATGAATTCGGCATCAGCGGCGTCAACTCCTTTCTTCAATTCAACATTAATTTCTAAAAACTGGTTTTGTTCTGCGTCATATTTTGTGGCAAGCTGGAATTTACCCGTGAGTTTCTCCTGGGCAAAGTCGCTGAGGAGCACATCCTTTATGTACTGTGGAAATATCTGTAAGCCATAGAGGGTGGTGGCCAGGTCTGCTCGCTCATACACATAGACAAAAGGAAACTTATAAAGTGGAACCTCGTGCTTTTTGCATTCTTCCTCAAGGTCAATGCCAAAGGAATTGCAGAGACTGTTAACCTCTTCATAAGAACGAACTCCTCCATGGTCCCCTACCGCATACCGAATGAGCGGCACGGCACTGTTCCCCGTTAAAAGCACTTCTCCTTCTTCTGACTGCTCAAAGGTCATGTATGCAGGATTGTATTGCGCCACCGTAGGCATCTTGTGTAATGAACCAAAGAGTGCGGTATAGAGCTCGGGGTTCTGCAAGGCAAGCCGTCGCACAAGGATGGAGACCGGGGTCTCAAAGGCCATGGCTCCAATATCGGAGGTGCCATACACATTGAACGTGTCACGAACGATATTCTGTATTCCAGCTTTCGTACCCACATATTCCCTAAACTGTTCCGTAAATGATTCGGCAGCAAACTGGAGACGCAAGTGTAAAGACTTGAGATCAATGCCTTCCAGGGCAGCTTCGTCCAAAATGTCTTTAATAAAAGGAGGATAGCCGATAAGAATGGTCTGTTTATAGTGTGGCGCGAGGTTTCTGAATGCGTGCAATATTTCATTCTTATTTACTCCCGCAGGAAGAATGGAAACAGGATAGCCTCGGTGACTGGCTATCTCATAGGCACGGAATGTTAACATACCGCCGATCCACACTCCCATCCCGAAGCCAATAATGACGAGGGTCGGGCATTCAGGACTTGGCACGGTTCCGTTCGAAAGGAAAAAAAGCTCAATGAGTGCAGAATATTCCTCTTCTAAATTTTGAGAGCGTTGAAAGTAAAAAGGCGTACCAGTAGATCCCGAAGTTGCCGAATAGACAGAGGGCCGAGCAAGATTTCCCTTCCATACAATTGACTCGGGTGGGTTTACGCGCAAATAGTTCGCCTTGCTGGTAGCGGGTATCTTCGTAAAATCCTCCCACGTCTTAACGGTTGAAGCTTGTATGCCGTGCTCTTCAAGAAATTTCTTATAGGCTGGTACTTCTTTGGCAGCTTTCTTAAAAAGGTCGAGTGCATTTTTCTTGCGTACATGTTCCCAATAACTAGCTGAAGCAGAACGTGCGAGTACAACCGCCTTGTTCGCGGGAATTCGAGCCCGTATTCCTGGATGCTTCGCCTTCGGCATAGTTATTGGTGAGTCGTAAGAAAGCGTCTTTCCGCAAGTGCATCAGCAATGATACTTTCGGATACTTTTTTCTTTTTTGATTCAGAAAGGATGTGGAGAACGGTTTCCCTGATTTGCATAATGTTTCGCTCAACCCGCTTTTTGTCATATCCGCCTGATTGCAGCTCGTCTACTACCGTAATGAGCCCACCGGCGTTCGCGACATAGTCGGGTACATACAGTATACCGCGCGCAAAAAGACGGGAGGCGTCCTTTGGAGTAGCAAGCTGGTTATTTGCAGAACCGCACACAATACTACACTGCAGGCTAGCAATAACGGTAGCAGTAAGGTCCCCTCCTAATGCACAAGGAGAATAAATATCTACTTTTTGCTTATGGATAAGGTGTGAGGGTACTATTTTGCAGTTTAGAAGTAAACGCTGGGCCGCAGCAACCTTTTCTGGGTTCACGTCAGCGCCAATAATCTCTGCTCCCTCTTTGGTAAGCATCTGAGCCAGTTCAAGACCCACATTTCCTAGCCCTTTTATAGCTACGGTGCGCCCTACAAAAGAATCTGAGCCATAAGCATGCGTTAGCGCTGCACGCATAGACTCAAACACGCTACTTGCCGCATAGGGAGAAGGCAGGCCACCAATGGTAGGTCTGCCTATAATGCTGCTGGAGTTGCGGGCTAAAACCCCGATATCTTTTTCATCCATGCCAACATCCTCACCAGTAAAAAAATGCCCATCAAGAAGTTCCAACCTCCGTGCATAGGACTGTAGGTATTTTTCATTTTTAAATGTATGGCTCGCTGCTTGGTCTTTGGGTGCCATGAGTACTGCCTTGCCTCCTCCGTAAGGAAGATCCGTTGCAGCGCATTTATAGGTCATCGCCCGCGAAAGACGGAGCGCATCCTTCAGTGCTTCTTCTTCATTCTTGTAGTACCAAAAGCGCGTTCCCCCTACCGCCGGTCCACGATTGGTATTGTGTATCGCGATAAATCCCCGTAATCCCGTTTCTTTATCTTCAATGCGGAGCACAGCCTCGTGCGCGGCGTATTCAGGTAAGTCAGTAATTTTAATCACAATATTAGTATACAATAATAAATATACTTTGTCACTAAATTATATTATGCTCTGGATACTTTGTGCCCCGCATCACCAGGTTTGTTTCAATTTCCTGGAGTTTAAACTTTTCGATGAAGTACTGCTTTATTTTTTCCGTCTCGAGGCCATTCTGGCACGTGTAAACATCGGCACTGATAAAACCACGCTTTGGGAAGGTGTGCATTGCAATGTGGCTTTCCGCAATGATCACAAAGCAGCTCCAGCCACCTGGGTCTTTTATCTGGTTGTCGGGTGCGGAAATAACCTGGGGTTCAATAAGAGGATGCATGCCGAGCAGCGTGCAAAGCTCTGGAAAACAACTTTTCACCAACTCGCCGTTATCGAGCAGCTCAGGGTCGCCTCCGTATCCATCAATTGTTATGTGTTCACCAAAATGCATTTTTTGATTATACGATATATAGCTGAGTTTCAAGGTCCTCATCCACAGTTTTTGAAGTTCCAGCTTCCGTAAGGATCTCTTCGCCCTCTTCTATTTCATCTTGTAAAAAGCCGCCTGCCTGGATGCTCCATAGCTTGTGGTAGAGGCCCTGTTCATCTTCCAAAAGCTTATCGTGGGTTCCCTCTGCAACAATTTTTCCGCCGTCTACCACCACAATCCTGTCCATTTTCATAATGGTTGAAAGGCGGTGTGCAATGGTGATGACCGTCTTCCCTTCCATAAGCACATCGAGCGCTTCCTGGATGAGTGCTTCCGACTCAGAGTCAAGGCTTGAGGTGGCTTCGTCTAGTACGAGAATAGGAGAATTCTTAAGGATGGCACGTGCAATAGCCACGCGCTGGCGCTCACCCCCAGAAAGCTTTACGCCACGCTCCCCCACAAATGTCTCGTATCCATCAGGAAAATGACTAATGAATTCGTGTGCATGCGCTTTTTTGGCAGCTTCAATAACTTCCTCATCGGTGGCGTCACGGCGACCATAGCGAATATTTTCCATAAGCGAGCGATGGAAAAGGATTGGCTCCTGCGGCACAAACGAAATAGCACCGCGAAGGCTTTCTTGGGTTACCTGCGTAATATTTTGGTTGTCTATAAGAATCTCGCCACTTTTCGCGTCATAGAAGCGAAGGATAAGGCGGGTAATGGTAGACTTTCCTGCTCCGGAAGGGCCGACAAGCGCGACTTTTTCAGTACCCGAGATGTGTAGATTAAAGTGCTCGAAAATGGTGTGCTCCGGGTTGAAATAAAATCCCACATTCTTGAATTCAATCTCTGCTTTCGTCACTTCAAGCGCTTTTGCGTCAGCATCATCCTGAATCTCATGCGGCAAATTAAATATCTGAACCATTTCTGCTGCGTCAGCGAGACCGTCATAGAAGCGACGCAGGTTTCGGTTAATGCCCACGAGCTGCTGGAAAGTGGTGAGAAGATAGGCTTGGATAAGCACGAAATCTCCTATGGTGAGCTGGCCGCGCTGCCAGTAGTAGACTGCGGCATAGAGCATGCCCACGTAAATGCCGCCCATGAGAAGTCCCAAAGATGCCCAAATCCATTCGTCAGCGTTCCATGCGCGCATGGTGGCCTTTTTCCACTTGCGGATTGCTTCTCGGAAGCGCGCAAATTCAAAGGCGTTAGCAGAAAAAAGCCAGATAGTGCTTTGGTTGGAAATAGCATCCGCCAAGTTTCCGGTCATGCGGCTATCTTCTTCCGCACGCTCAACGCGGAGCGGTTGGCGTAGCTTTCCCACATATACTTGGAACGCAACGAAAAGTATTGCCCATCCTCCAAGAAGCAACCCAAGCGTATGGTTATTAATAAACAAAATTATTATTGCTCCAGCCACAAAAATAGTCGTCGGAAGGAACTGCAGCATGATGCTGTCGAGAAGTGTTTCAAATGCGTTTGCAAATTTGCTGATGCGGCGCGTGAGCGTTCCTGAAAACTGCGAGCTGAAGAAGTTGTAGGAATGCTGCATGAGGTACTCAAAGGAATTTGCGTACAGGTCGCTCATGGCTTTCGACTCGAGGTACATTATGCTAAATGCCTGCACGCGGAAGCCAACCCAATTCACTACTTCAAAAAATGCGATGATGGCGAGCGTTATAAAAAGTCCGTGCACGACGGTGGGGCTTGTGTGCGAAAGAATGAGCGTGTTAAAAAAGCGCTTTAGGTAAAGCGGCGAAATGAGGTCAGCAGTCTGAATAAAAATGGTGCCACAGAGGGTGCCCAGAAAAAGTAGCGGAAACTTCCCCAGCTCCTTGCTGTAGACCGTAAAAATAGTATGGGAACCCGCACGCCTTTCTTTTTTCTGGCGCGCGGTTTTTGTAGCCGCTATCGAACGCATATTGCTAGTATAGCACAAATGTTGTGTTCTATTACCCTAGGTCGTTAGGTGGTATCTTGAAACTATTAGTGCACAAGGAAGAAAAGTGCAGCGAGCGGTGCGATAAACCACCAGAAGAAGTACTGGTCAGGCGAGAAGAGAGAATTCATTGGTTCTGGGAAGGTGTAGATATGGGTCACGTAAAAGACGTGGTACGCGAGTGCTATCAAGAAGCAGGCGGTGGCAAGCGAAAGCACAAAGCGCGGCACAAAGCTTAAAATGCCAAATCCCCCGCTGAGCATTTTGTTTATAAAAAGAAACGGCACAAAGGAAGCAATAATAAAGAGGATTGAGCTGATGACTGCCTTTTCAAGCGGTGCTCCCCCGAAGCCGATGAAGTAATTCGTAAAGGGGAAAATCATGTAAATCCCATACCCGACATAGAACGCGAGCTGCACGGAAATGATGCCCCCACGGCCTCCATAATAAGAAAAGCCGATCATAATGACCGTCAGCAGGACGAGTATGAGGAAATTATCGAGAAGTGCCCAGGCGTGGAGCGCGCTATTAGTGGCGATGTTTGATACCTGCAGCGCTAGCTGATCCATGGATACAGTATAGCGCACCTATATAGGCGAAATGGCGAAGGAATTAAAGACCCTCGCTCTTTAGGTCTTCAATCGCCTTTTTAGCCTTGCTGGAAAGCTTTCGTGGAAGGCTTGCCGTGACGCGAATGAGCAGGTCACCGGAGCCACCTTCTGAAAACTTCACTCCCTTTCCGCGAACGCGGAGCGTCTCTTCTGTTTGCTGCATGGGAGGCACTTTCACGTCGAGGACTTTATCGTCGATGGTGGTAACAGAAACGGTGGTGCCGAGCAGTGCGTCGGTGAGCTTTATTGGCAGATTCATGATGAGGTTTGCCCCTTCTTTATGAAATACGGCATGTGGCTTTACATGCACTTTTATGTACAGGTCTCCTGCCCGGCCACCTTTAACCGCTTCGCCATGCCCCGGCATGCGGATCATTTCGCCATTGTCCATGCCTGCAGGAATAGTGAGCTTAATCTCCTCTTCTTTGCGAACTACGCCGCGACCGCCGCAGTTTGTACACTTCTCCTTTGGTACCTTGCCGCTGCCTTCACAATTTGGGCAAGTACGTACGCTCGTGAACGCCCCAAGGATGGAGTCGCGTGTCTCATGGATGCGTCCCGCACCGTTACAGGTCTTGCAGGTCTCCATTTCGGTCTTTGGCTTTGCTCCGCTGCCCTCGCAAACTTCACATTGGCTCACTTTGGTTATAAGGACAGAACGCTGCACCCCGAGAATAGACTCCTTGAAGGAGATCTCAACGTCCATTGAAATATCGCGCCCACGCTTTACTCGTCCTCCTCCCCCGCCAAATATGTCACCAGCCATCCCAGAAAAGAGGTCAGAAATATCAAACTCAATACCACCCATTCCTTGCTGAAACCCTTGAAAATTCGAGAAATCAAATCCTCCCATATTCCCCCCAAATCCTCCGGCGCCTGGTGCGGCGCCACCCGGAAAGGTCTGGCCGTACGAGTCGTATTCGCGGCGCTTCTTGTCATCAGAAAGCACGCTATATGCCTCAGTTATTTCCTTAAATTTGTCCTCGCTGCCGCCTTTGTCAGGGTGGTACTTCTGGGCGAGTTTTCGGAATGCTTTCTTCACCTCATCCTTGTCTGCCTTCTTGTCGATACCGAGTATTTCGTAGTAATTCTTGGAGTTTGCCATACGTAAACCCAGTATAAAACGAAAAAGTCTCGGTAGCAACCGAGACTTTTCGTTCACTTTTACGAGTGCACTACTGAATTAGTAGCCGCAATTGTAGGAATAGGAACCACAGCTTTCGTAATTGTCATAGCTATCATAAGAGTCGTAGCTATTGTAGTCGTCATAGCTGTATGCGGTAGGCGTGTAGTAGGTGGGTGCAGCATAGTATGAAGTTGCTGGCATTACGTACTGATACTGGTAGTTGTAACTATAGCTGTATGGGTAGCTCGTGTAGTTGTAGTACGTCGGAGCTACGTAGGTAGGAGCCACATACGGCACGCCGTAGGTATGAGGAAGTGCTGGAGCTTGATACTGGTAATTATGCCAACTCGTATACGGAGCATTGAGCTGCTGAGCGTATGCCGTTTCCTTCATAAGGCAGGTTGGGTCATAGCGACCGTTACAAACGGCACTGAGTGGCTGGGTACCCTCAAGAGCGCCATAGTACGCAAAGGCTGGCGTTGCATGGGAAATCCCTGCAAACACAAGCACCAATGCGGCGAGAACGCTTCCGAGACGGGATACGGTATTGATAGTCATAGGTTTAGTATTACACCTTCATGGACGTAATGTCAAGCCCGTGTTGTAGCGAGCTGTATGCCTGAAGTTGCGAAGAGACTACCCTTAGCTCCCTGGATTTTCCGTGAAGTCAGCGTCGGTGGCTGCTGAGGAATCGCCCTGCCCTTCTGCTCCGCTCGAAGCACTTCCTGCTCCAGAGTCATTTGCTGCTTCTGATCCCTCTGTTGCCCCAGTGGCACCTTCTGCCCCTGCAGTATTTTGCTGCTGCATCATTGCTTCTCCAATCTTTGAGAGTGCTGAAGAAAGTGCTTCGCTTGCGCTCTTAATGGCGTCAACGCTCTCGCCTTCTCGTGCAGTCTTAAGTGCTGCAATCTTTTCATTTACATCCGTCACAACCGCTGCATCTACCTTGTCCCCATTTTCCTTTACTGCCTTTTCTGCGGTGTATACCATCTGCTCAGCAAGATTCTTTGCTTCGGCAAGCTCCTTGCGCTTCTCATCTTCTGCTGCGTGCATTTCTGCATCCTGCTTCATTTTTTCGATATCGGCGCTTGAAAGACCCGTTGAGCCTTCGATGCGGATCGACTGCTCCTTGCCGGTAGTCTTTTCTTTTGCCTTTACCGTGAGGATACCGTTCGTGTCGAGATCAAAAGTCACCTCGATCTGTGGCATGCCGCGTGGAGCCGGAGGAATGCCCTCGAGCTGGAACTTTCCAAGGCTCTTGTTGTCAGAAGCCATGGCGCGTTCTCCCTGGATCACATGGATCTCAACGCTGGTCTGGTTGTCGGCATACGTAGAGAAGGTTTGGGAGCGAGAGGTCGGGATTGCGGTGTTTCGCTCGATGAGCTTGGTTGCGACGCCCCCTGCGGTTTCGATTGAAAGAGAAAGCGGAATCACGTCCACAAGGAGAATGTCCTTCACGTCACCCTGCAGAATACCTGCCTGGATAGCAGCACCCACAGCCACCACTTCGTCAGGATTCACGGAAAGGTTTGGTTCCTTGCCGAAAAGCTTCTTCACTTCCTCTTGGATCTTTGGCATGCGAGTTTGGCCACCTACCATCACGATTTCGTTAATGTCTGAAGGCTTAAGGCCAGCAGCCTCAATTGCTCGCTTGGTGATATCTATAGAGCGGGTGATGTATTCATCAGCAAGGCTTTCAAGGGTAGCGCGGGAGAGGTTAAGGAGAAGGTGCTGCGGGGTGCCGTCTGAGCCAACCGTGATAAACGGAATATTGATCTCGGTCTGGGCAGAGTTTGAAAGCTCGTGCTTTGCTTTTTCCGCAGCTTCATCGAGGCGCTGGAGCGCAAGCGGGTCTTTGGTGATATCGAGACCGCTCTGCTTCTTAAATTCATCGGCAATATAGCGCACGATCTTCTGGTCAATGTCGCGGCCACCCATGTGGGAGTCACCGTCGGTTGACTTCACTTCAACCACGTCATCACCGACTTCGAGAATGGACACGTCGAACGTACCGCCGCCGAAGTCATAGACCGCGATCTTCTCGTCTTTCTTTTTGTTGAAGCCATAGGCAAGCGCTGCCGCAGTTGGCTCGTTAATGATGCGCTTCACGTCGAGCCCCGCTACCTGCCCTGCTGCTTTTGTGGCGTTTCGCTGCGCGTCGTCAAAGTATGCGGGCACGGTAATGACCGCCTCAGTGATCTTCTCGCCAAGCTTTGCTTCAGCATCTGCCTTAAGCTTGCTGAGGATCATTGCAGAGATTTCCTCAGGACGATAGTCCTTCTCGCCGAGGTGTACCTGTACGCCACCGTCTGGGCCTGCTTTTAGTTCATAGGGGACAACGCCACGGTCTGCTTGAATTGCCGCATCATCAAAACGATGGCCCATAAAGCGCTTAATACCGTAAATAGTATTTTTTGGATTTGTCACTGCCTGACGCTTTGCAAGCGTACCTACGAGCCGCTCGCCATTCTTTGCGATCGCGACAATAGACGGGGTGGTGCGTGCACCCTCAGAGTTTTCAAGAACGCGCGGCTCTCCGCCTTCCATTATGGCCATTGCGGAGTTCGTCGTTCCCAGGTCAATACCAAGAATCTTTGCCATAGTGAAATATGCTTATGAAATTAATAAATGCAGCAATATGCCGTGCTGCTATGCCTGCGTGCTATTGCACGCTCATACTCCCATTTTACACCTGCTGATTTATAAGTTCAAATCAGCGATCTCTATCCTTCAAAGTGCGAGACGCGCACCTTCGCGGGCCGAACAACCTGCTCTCCTGTCTTCCATCCAGTCTCTAAAACCGCAGTGACTTTATCGTCCTCTTTTGCTGAAATGACAGGATCCTGCCCCAGTGCCTCATGAAGCATTGGGTCAAACTGGTCTCCTACTTTACCAAACTGCTCAAGTCCAAGCTTCCCCACCGCATCCTCAAGCTGCTTCACGATGCCTGCAAAACCTTCAGGGAGTTCGCTGCTTTGTTTTGCTCGCTCAAATGAATCAATTGCCGGAAGAAACGCTTTTGCCGCCTTAAGTGCGCCCATTTCTAACGCAGCTTTTTTTTCTTCCTCAAAGCGCTTGAGGGCGTTTACGTAGTCTGCCTTTGCGCGCTGCCATCCATCAAGGTTTTCCTGCTTTTCTTTGCGTGCTTGCTCAAGCTCTTTACGTAGTTTCGCGAGCTTTGATTCCGCGCGTGATTCTTCAGCTTCAAGCTCGTCCTCGCTTCCGCCAAGTTCTTCAGAACCGTCGGCTTCTATTGATACATCCATGTCTTGCATTTCATCGTCCATAGGTGAGTAGTTAGTGGAAATACTATACCGATGCCTTCGTATATTGGCAAAGCTCGGAGCAATAGGTCTTTGGTCCTGTTTGGCATTCTGCGCAAACGAGGAAATGCCGGTGACAGAGGTCATTAGCGCAGTTTACGTATTCTTCAGTCTTTGCCTCGCACAAATAACAGGTGCCAACCACTTCCCTTTCACCTCCAAAATCCATTGTCTTTCGCTTATCAAAGGTATACAGTGCTCCAACAAAATCCTTTCCAGGATACTTTTGCATATAACCATGGATGCCGTCCTCGAGCTGGTACACGTCTTCAAAGCCATTATTCATGAGATATGCTGACATCTTCTCGCAGCGAATGCCACCCGTGCATACGGTGAGCACTTTCTTTTTCTTCAAACCCTTTGCTTCGAGCTCAGGAAGCTTTTCCGGAAGGTCGCGAGAGGCCTGCAGGCCTGGATCAATAGAACCTTTGAAATGCCCAGAAGCGTATTCATAGTCATTACGCATGTCGATGATGGTGAAGTCTTCGTTATTTTCAAACCAGTTACGAAGCTCTTCGGCAGAAATACGCGGAGCGGTGCGGACCTGCGGGCACGCATCCTCCTTTGAAAACTTCGTGCCGACGATTTCCTCACGCACTTTTACCGAAAGCTTCGGAAAAGCGTCTCCCGTTCCTTCGCTGCGCTTTACACTTACATCTGAAAAAATGCCATTGGCACATTCTTTCGACAGAAACCACTTCGCAAACTGCTCCGTGTCCTCGGTCTTTCCTTCAAGCGTGCCATTAATGCCTTCTGTCGCTACCAAAACACGACCAAGAAGCGAGAGTTCCTGGGCTTTTGCACGGAGTGCTTGCGCCAACGCTTCCGGCTCAGCAACATCCACGTATTTATAGAAAAGTAGTACCTGATACATGTGGAAACTATATCGTTTAAGAGCCATTTTTCAAGTTTATTTCTAAAGAAATGGCCGGACAATGTGTCCGGCCATACGTAGTTATTCCGCTGGACGATCAAGTACCCTCACCACGCGAGCGAAGTGCTGCCACATTCTCGCACGATAGAATGGCGGTTGGTGCCCCATCTCTATCGTTCTTCCTTGATACCCAGGTACGTCAAGAACAAAGCGCTTAACCTTGCGCAACATGCTTCGCGCTAGCAAATCATGCTTTCCCAATACTATCCGCGCACGAACTCCCACACGAGGCCAAATGCCTGCGGTAGCAGCCTTGTGCAGGCTTTTGAGAGCCTTGTGCTTGTATTTCGCATCTTCACCCGTATCTCGCACTTTCATGCGATGGGATAAAATGACGGAAAGCCTTTTGAGGAAATGGCGCATTTCTCCTCGGAGCTTTCTTGTGCCTGAATTTGTGAGTCCGTGATATGCGTGCTCCGCAATCAATCCGCAAATAGTGAGCGGGAACGCTAATGGCCCAGTGCGACGTATGCCAACCATTGCAACGGGTGAATACAGTATTACTTGTACTTTATTTCTCTTGGAGTTAAAACCAGAAGAAACGATTGCCGCTAAGCTCGCTCCTAAGGACACTCCTGTGAGACGAAGTACTGCACCCCGCTTTGGTATGTCATCCATTTCTTTCTGTACAAGGCTCAGGTACAGCTCAGACAGATACTGTACCTGCGCATAAGGTGAAGTGCATGCGTAGTCATTAGTTACTTTGCCATACTCATTTGTGGGATACCCCAACACCCACGCTTCATAGTCATAAGGCTGGATACCGTTCTTCAGGTCCTCAAGCGCTCCGGGTAGTAATCGCATGAGGGACTCAATGGCGAACTCACACCACTCAAACTGACCGCCACTCTTAAGATCAGTAAGAATGCCCGGAAAGATAAACTCTCTCTTGGGAAGACGAGGATTTTCCTTCAGGCCGGAGGGTGGTGTCTTTTTAAAGTAAAAATCGAATACATCCTTGGCTATTTCAGGGAGTGAAAATAACGTAACGGGAACCGCCAGCATATTATTTTCTATGGTTGTGGAGTGGGAAATGCCATTTCTAAGAATGATATTTAGTACTCCCCTCACTACCATATCCTTCGTCACATCCTTTTCTGGCCAATTCTCAAGTAGAGCGTCTCCTTGAGGAAAGATTTGAGCCAGATTGCACGAGTTAGTCTTTTCATTCGCCACTTTGTAGCTCCTGCTTCTTTGAGGGGCATGCGTTTAGCATGCTAACAATCTAAAAGCAAAATACCACACTTTGGAAATGTGGCAATTCGCTAAACTTTATAAAACGCTCTTGCTTCGAAACTAACGCTTACTCCACTGTGGGCGCTTGCGAGCTTTGCGGAGACCTGGCTTCTTGCGCTCGACTGCTCGAGGATCGCGCTTAAGGTATCCTGCGCTCTTAAGCGGTGCGCGAAGGCCTGCATTCTCCTTTACGAGGGCACGAGCGATAGCATGGCGAAGTGCTTCTGCCTGTGCAGAAATGCCTCCCCCCATAACCTTTGCGGTGACTTCGTAGGTGCCGGTCACGTCATCAAGGCGGAAGGTGTCAGCAGTAATAGAAAGGCGCTCCTTCGTGTTGAAGTACTGCTCTGCTGGCTTTCCATTCACGGTAATGCTCATCTTGCTTGCAGGAGTGAGCTTTACGCGAGCGCTCGCAGTCTTGCGGCGTCCAACGGCAGTGGTGTAGGTTTGTGTTTTCTCAGGCATAAATAATTTGAATAAGTGGCGCTAACTATGCAGTTATCGTCAAACGCTTCATGCGATCCTTGCGGAGCTTGTTGCGCGGAAGCATGCCATCAATAGCGATGCGGAGCACTTCGGTCTTCCCTTTCTTTTCGATCATGGAAGCCATGTTGGTTTCCTTAAGGCCGCCTGGATAGCCGGTGTAGCGCTGGTAAATCTTTCCGGCGATGCGGCGCTCTGAAAGCGAGAGCTTGTCAGCATTCGTAACGGTAACCTCTACCGGAAGTACGAGGTTCTGCACATAGTGTGCAGACTTCTTTCCAAGAAGTGCTGAAGCAGCTTCACTTGCGACGCGACCAAGGCTACGGCCGGAAGCGTCAATAGTGTAGCGAATTACTTCCACGTTTTGGAGCGTGCGCTGCTTGGATACTTTTTGTGCGATAGTGTTTGCCATAAATATTCTAGGGATGCTATACGAGCGCAATGTAGGCGTTTTCGCGACCATCGCTTGCGGTGTTTGAGATAGGGCGCTTCACGATGCGGGTGTACCCACCTGGGCGGGTAGCATAGCGAGGACCAATGCTCGTGAAGATCTTCTTTACGACTTCCTCATCATTGCCCATACGAGAAGAGACGAGGCGACGGTTTGCGACAGTATCAACACGGCCATGGGAGATAATTTTCTCGACAAACGGGCGAAGCTCACGAGCTTTCGCGTCAGTTGTAGAGATAGTCTCGTGAAGGAAGAGTGAGCGGGCAAGCGAACGAAGCAGCGCGTCGCGCTGACTCTTTGGTCGTCCGAATGATCGTCCTTTGTGGTGATGTCGCATACCTAATCTAAAATCTTGTCGCTATACCTTACCTTTTTTCACTTCCCTAGTCAAATAATGGCCCTTTTTACTAATCCTTGAGGGATAGGCCAAGGCTTGCAAGGGCTTCAGAGATCTCGGTGATAGCCTTGTCTCCTACCCCATCAAGCTCCTTAAGGCTTGCTGCCGTCTTGCGGGCGAGGCCTGCTACCGTCCGGATACCTGCTTCTGAAAGCGCGGTAGTGGTGCGGGTAGAAAGGTTGAGGTCATCGATCTTCATCTTGGAAGTGTCCTTGCTTTCGTCCTCTGCGCTCATCGCAGCTTCTTCGTGATGTGCTGAAGCTGTCGAAGCATGTGCTGTAGGAAGCTCAGCTTCCTCCTGGAAGCCAACAATAGACTTGAGCTGGTGAATCATGATCTCGATAGAGCGCTCAAGGGCTTCACGAGGGCTAATGGTGCCATTGGTTTCAATGATGATGCGAAGGCGGTTGTAGTCGGTGCGATCGCCCACGCGCATGTCTTCTACTTCGTAGTTTGCACGGCGAATAGGGGTGAATGCCGCATCAAGTGCGATCGTACCGATCTCTGCTTTCTCCTTGTTAAGCACTTCGCGAGGCACGTAGCCGAGGCCGCGCTCAATGGTAGCTTCGAGCTCAAAATTAATCTTGCCAGAAATGTCAGCGATGTGCTGCTCTGGATTTGCAATCTCCACCTGGCTTGGGGTCTGGAAATCCGCAGCCGTTACCTGCTTTGGACCTTTAATAGAAAGGCGGATAGTCTGTGGCTCATCACCATGAAGCGTGAAGTGTACGCGCTTAAGGTTAAGAAGAATTTCCATGACTGATTCACGAATGCCGTCGACGGTTGCAAACTCGTGCTGCACGTCGTCAATCCTTACGGACGTAATAGCAGCGCCTGGAAGCGATGAGAAAATAATGCGGCGAAGACTGTTGCCCAGGGTCTGGCCATAGCCAGGATAGAGCGAGTCAATTTCGTAAATGCCAAGCATGCCTTCTTCTGAGACAACACGAGGCTTTGAGGGTAGGGTGATGTGGTATTCCATAACGCAATCTTTAGTTAACCAAAGTGAATAATGTATTAAACAAAAACAAAACGAGCGAGCTGCTAATCTTCTTTCTACGGTCTAACGAGAGTAGAAAGAGATCACCGATGCCAAGTCTCCTGCCGTGTCGGTTGCTTCAAACGTTGGCATCTGCTGCACGCCTCCCTGCATCGCCTTCGCGTCGAAGGTAAGCCAGGATGGAGCGCGGTGCTCGGAAAGCTTTTCGCTGAGGTTTTCAAACGGCCCACGGCTCTTGCTGCCGTCGCGCACGGATATAGCATCGCCAAGATGGACGCGGCGAGATGGGATCGTTGTCTTCACGCCGTTAACTGTCACATGACCATGGGAGACCATCTGGCGAGCTGCGCGGCGTGTCGGTGCAAGACCCATGCGATAGACCACGTTATCAAGGCGAAGCTCAAGGAGGCGGTGAAGCGTTTCGGTTGGAGGCACGCCGTGAGTCTTCATTGCTTCCTGGATGTAGTTGCTGAACTGCTTTTCAGAAAGGCCGTAGGTCATACGCACCTTTTGCTTCTCGAGTAGCTGCTTTCCGTACTCGGTTGGGCCACGGCCACGCTTCTTGTTCTTTGCAGCGCGCTCCTGGGCAATAGCAAACTTCTGCGTCTGCGTCTTTTCAAAGACTGACGGGCCGAGGCGTTTTGCGATCTTGTATTTTGGTCCTACTTTCATAAATATTTGATAATTATTCTGCTAGAGCTATACGCGACGTGGCTTCTTTGCACGAGGGCCGTTGTGCGGCACTGGTGTAGCGTCCTTGATAGCGTTAATACCAATACCCTTTCCAGAGAATGCGCGAAGGACTGACTCACGGCCTGCACCAACCCCACGGATAACGACGCTTGCTTCCTTAAGGCCAATCACGAGTGCGCGATCACCAAGAAGTTCACCAACCTTTGCTGCTGCGTAGGGAGTAGACTTTCGAGCGCCAGAGAAGCCGAGTGCTCCTGCAGATGAAGCCATGATAGCGTTGCCCTTTTCGTCGGTAAGGACTGCTTTTGTGTTGTTGAAGGTAGCCTCGACATGAAGAATGCCGCGCTCAAGACGCTTTTTGACGGCTTTGTTAAGGGCTCGCTCCTTGCGTCCCTGGTCCATTCCCTTTCCTGACTTCTTAATAATTCGTTTCTTACCCATGGTTGATTTAGTAAATTAAAAGCAGCTCTTTTATGTCTTCTCAAGCGTGCGGCGACCTGAACCCATAGTCTTACGGGTGTTTCCACGAACCGTGCGAGAGTTGGTCTTGGTGCGACCATTGCGAACCGGAAGGCGGCGCTCATGGCGAATGCCGCGTGCTGCACGAATGTCCTTAAGGCGCTTAATGTTCTGCCCTACCTCGCGACGAAGCTCACCTTCGATAGTGAAGCTTTCAGCGAGGGTGCGGATAGTCTGCTCTTCATCAGCGGTAAGCTCAGACCCCTTCTTGGTTGGAGCGACCTTTGCCTGCTTCAAGATTTCGCGAGCACGTGATGGTCCAATACCAACGATAATAGGCAGCGAGTAGGCAAGCTGCTTGTCATCAGGAAGAGTTACTCCGGCGATACGCATAGTGAATAGATTACGGAAATGTTAGCCCTGGCGAGCCTTGCGGCGCGGGTTAATCTTATTAATACGATAAAGACGGCCGCGGCGGCGGACGAGAATGTCTCCTGGTTGCTGCTTTTTGATTGAAGCGCGTACTTTCATCGTAATCAATAAATTAATAAGTTTGCAAAATTTTGCTGACTAGAGTCTTTTGACGACTCGTGCCCTGCCGCCGTATGGATCGAGAACGAGCTCTACCTGGTCACCCACCAACACACGAATGCGATGCAATCGCATCTTACCGGCGAGGTACGCAAGCACGAGCTCATCAGACGGAAGACGCACTCTAAAGAGGCTATTCGGAAGGACTTCTTCCACTCTGCCGATTACCGGCTCCGTCTGTGTTTCTGCCATGTGTAGCGATTCTTATAGTAGCAAGTAAGCCATTTGTCGTCAACTAGTCTTTGGCTTACTTCGCTCCTGTAGCGCTTGGCTGCTGCACGATCACGTGAATATGGCTTGGATCCTGAGGGAATGTACTGTCCCAGAATGGGCGAAGCGTCAAGACAGCGCTCTGAACCTCAGGAAAACCGGCCAAAATGCTTTGTGCTGAGTCACGGGTCTTTCCTGCTACGGCACCTGCGATCTTAGACTGGTCAACCTGCCAAATGATCGTGGCATTGCCCGAAAGCGAGAAAGAGTAGCTTGTCGCTGATGAAAGATTGGTGCTGGTAGCGTCTGGGGTAAGGCTGAGGGTAGAAGGACTTAAAAGCTGTACCGGCTGGCCAGAATAGGTACCTGCAATCTTATAGGCAATTGCCTGAGCAAGCGCAGAGGATGGGAATGCAATAGCATTTACGGTACCCTGCTCGCTCACAACTACCGAAGTGCTTGAAGCCGTATCAGGAAGCGCTTCGTAATTTGTGGTACTGCCGCCCGGAATGATGACATAGCCCTGCGGTAGCTTGGTACCAACGCCTGCCTGGAGCTCGCTTGCGAGCTTTGTCTGAAGGCTTGCCTGGGTTGAAAGATCAGTAGACATACTGACTGATGGACGAACTCCCGAATATCCTCCTGCTATTGGGCCCGTAGACTGTGCAGTGACGAGTGTGTAGGCAGGGTCACCTTTAAGGCCAGGAAGCGTGAAGCTACTAGGGCCAATGTTAAAGCTTTGTCCTGGCTGGTCTGCATAGACGGTAGCCGTTACTTTCCCGGGGCCGCTTGCGGTAGCTGCCGGAATGGTGACAGCACTATGGATGCGGTACACGAGGCCGCTATCAGTTTGGAAGCGCGTGTTGGTGATGAGCTGCTGAGGCTTTGTTTGGGCGTTTGAGATAACAATGGTGCCCTGCGCGCTCGTGCTTGCGTTGGTCGTGCTCTCGGCAGGAACGGTCATGCTGTCAGTCTTAGTAAATGTCACTACGGTGAATGGAAGGCTTCCGCTCCCCTGCGTTGCGGTAAAGTCTCCGCTAACGGAGCCGGTTTGGGTGGTAGGAACCACTTTTACCTCAGCACCCGCATTTGCGTAGAGTACGCCGGCACATACGGCAATAATGACGAGAACAATCAAAGCCGTACCATATGGAAAACTTCGGCCAACCTTAATTTTGATGCGTGGTGGATGAGCAGGAGGCATAGCTTGCTGGTAATCTTGGCTAGGTCGGGAGCTTGGGGCGTAGGAAGTGTTAGGAAATGGATTTGAAGTGTGGTGGTGATGCGAGGCTGGCGGCAGTGGCGTGGTATTCGTGGGTTCTGCTGCTTCTTGCTCAGGCATTGGCTCTCCGTATTCGTCTGCTGGTGCTTCTACAGGACCAGGAGCTGGCTGATACGGCTCGGGCTCAACGGGTATCTGCTGCTGTCCTTGCTGTGACTCCTCTTCCATGCGGCGTCTGCGAGACGGTGGGATGATATCATCAAATGTTCGTGGCATTGCTTTAGTATATATAACGTTGTGTAGATGTAAAACCGGTGGTGGGTATAAAAGAAGGCTTTAGCCCTAGAGCGTTCTGCTGTAGAGAGCAAGGAGTTCAAGGTACACGTCCCCATCTGCTTCCCCGCGCACTTTCACGACCTGGGCAAAATGAGATGGAATGACCTGCAGGATGCGCAATGGATCCTGAGAGAACCAAAGCGAGCGCATACTGTTTGAGTCGAGAAGCCGGCTCAAGTACTCGCGTACCTCAGGGTCTGCAAGCAAGAAAAGCGTATGCGGAAGTGCATGGCGGTCAGACGCCTCTTTAAGGGCCTGCACAATATTTTGCAGCCATTCCTTCTCGATTTCTTCAACATGAGTACTAAACACCTCATTTCGCTTCGGCAAGATCATCGTGGAGCCCGAGGAAGGAGTAGGCTCTGTTGCCGAATCTCCCGCCGACACTTCCTGGGTTACTTTTTTGCCGATAGTCTTTGCACTGCGCAGCAAGTCATTGAGGCCATGCGAGAGCGAAGTAATGTCTACCAAAAAGCCGCGCTTCACGAAGGCAATGTCCGTAGCTTCTCCTGACACTTCAAGCACGAGGAAGTCTTTTTCATGAGGATAGAGCTCGTGGAGTGCGGTGTATGCAACCGAAGCGAAAGCGGTGACGGTGAGCGCGTGGGTATGGTATGTCTTGCGCACCACCTTCTCTATTTTCTCGGCAATATCATTTTGCACATAGGAGGAAAGCACCACGATTTCCGCGCGATTTACCTTCTTTCCATAGGGCTGGGAGGTCTCGTAGCCATTTAAAAGCGTGCCAATGATGCTCTCGCGGGATTTGGTAAAGCCTTCCGGAATAGACGTGTCTTTCTTTAATATGTCTGACACAAGCGCTTGCGTAAAAAGAAATGGCTTTTGCTCTGAAAGTGCTTCTATCCTGATGGAAGTCTTTTGCCATGGCGTCCCAATACACACAAGCACTCGGTCAATATGCCCACTACCTGTCTCGCTTCGAAGAGTCGGGCCGCCCTTGGTGCTGAGTGCTTCGGCTACTGACGCAAGCGTACGGAGCATGGCTTCACTTGAGGTCTCATGCTCGCGCGTCTCTATTGGCTGACGCACGGTGTAGTAGATCAGCGGAAGGTTGCCGCCTTCGATATGCGCAAGTGCACCTCCTACAGAGGTCGAGTTACAGTCAAAAAGTGCGAAGGACGTCCGAGTTTTTTTCGGCGCGAAAAGAGCCATGATAGAAACAGTATAGCAAATGCAGAGTTGAATAATTAGTTCAGCTCGCGTATAGTGTCGCTTGCTGTTCTTCGAGAGGGACGTATGGAAAAGAAGTATGTTGAGCAAGCGCGAAAGAAGCTTGCCAAGCTTCTTTCCACAAAAGTCTCACACTGTAGTTTCAAGGCATCAGTATACGGATTAAACGAAGACGTAACGGTCTTACTCACTAAAAAAGCGGTGAAAGTGTCACCAAAAGACTCATTTTTAGCAGGCTGTACTGAATTTCGGGAAATTATCTGGGATTTCATCAAAGCAACAAAACTGCCATCTGTGTTTGAATAACAGACTTTTGGTCGCCTCCGGGCGGCCTTTTCTTTTAGAGAATCACCGTTGCCTGGTTTTGGGAAACTTCTGCAATGCCCGCTTCGGAAAGCGTCACCGTCTTATGCTCGTTTTCTGCCGTGACAATCTTTGCATCACCTGCTTTGAGCGGCGTTACGAAGGCTTCGTGGTTCGCAAGCACGGTAAAGGCACCGGCAGCGCCCGGAAGCGTCACGGAAAGCGCTTCCCCATCAAAGATATTTTGGCCGACTTGGGCGATTGTGAGGTGAAAAGTCTTTGCCATAATGGTTACCCAATCTGGTCAATCGTGCCCTTCATGTAGAAGGCGCTTTCAGGAAGCTCGTCGTGCTTACCGTCGACAATCTCGCCAAAGCCACGCACCGTTTCTTCGCGGGTCACATAGGCACCCTTGGTTCCGGTGAACGGTTCTGCCACGGAGAATGGCTGTGAAAGGAAGCGCTCGAGCTTGCGGGCGCGTGCCACAACCGTCTTGTCTTCGTCAGAAAGCTCGTCGATACCGAGAATTGCGATGATGTCCTGGAGGTCCTTATAGCGCTGAAGCACCTGCTTTACCTTGTTTGCCACGCGATAGTGCTCGTCACCCACAATAGAAGGCGTGAGCGCGCTTGAAGAAGACGCAAGCGGGTCGATAGCAGGATAAATACCCAGCGCAGCAAGCTGGCGCGAGAGCACGACGGTACCGTCGAGGTGGGCATAGGTGGTAGCTGGTGCTGGGTCGGTGAAGTCATCGGCTGGCACATAGACGGCTTGCACGGAAGTGATCGAACCGTTCTTTGTGGAAGTGATGCGCTCCTGGAGACGGCCCATTTCTTCCGCAAGTGTCGGCTGGTATCCCACCGCAGAAGGTACGCGACCAAGGAGCGAGGACACCTCAGATCCCGCCTGAATGAAGCGGAAGATGTTGTCCATGAAGAAGAGCACGTCTTTTCCGGACTGGTCACGGAAGTATTCCGCCATCGTAAGGCCGGTGAGGGCCACACGCGCACGAGCACCCGGCACTTCGTTCATCTGGCCGAACACGAGCGCCGTCTTATCAAGCACGCCAGACTCTTCCATTTCATGGTAGAGGTCATTACCTTCACGCACGCGCTCACCGACACCTGCGAATACTGAGTAGCCGCCGTGGTTCGAAGCCACGTTGTGGATGAGCTCTTGAATGGTCACGGTCTTTCCCACACCCGCGCCTCCAAAGAGACCCACCTTTCCTCCCTTGATGAATGGCACCATGAGGTCGATAGCCTTAATGCCCGTCTCAAAGATTTCGGCCTTTGTGGTCTGCTCTTCGAAAGAAGGCGGCATGCGATGAATTGGAAGTCGCGCTTCGCTTGCAGGAATTGCTCCCTTTCCATCTACGGCATCGCCGAGCACATTGAAAAGACGACCAAGGGACACTTCTCCCACAGGAACGGAGATCGGCGCACCGGTAGCAGCCACGTTTTCGCCACGCGTAAGGCCTGCCGTTTCGTTCATGGAGATGGTGCGCACGCGGTCTAGGCCAAGGTGTGCGGCCACCTCAAGCACGATGCGGCCATGGGTCTCGCTTGCCTCAACGACAAGCGCCTCTTCAATAGCCGGACGGTTCTCCGGAAAGTGCACGTCTACGACTGGGCCGATAACTTCTGTGATTGTTCCTGTGTTCATACTTAGTAAATTATTTATACCTTATAACGTCTTGCCAATAAATCGACAACCCCAAGGGGTACCACTAGGGCAAGCATACCTACACCGAAACCCCACAGTTCACTTGCTGAAGGGAAAAAATGATAGAACACAATAAGAGCGACCATTGAAAAGATTTCAAACGCTATTACTAAAAGCACATTTATTGCTAGACCATGATTTTTAAGTAGCTTCATGTTGCCATAAGAGAAAAACTGCCCTAAAAGCATAATTAAATCTGCATAAGCTATGCCTGTAATGCTCTCAGATAGATTTTCAGTCAAGTTAGGAAAAAGCCATCTAAAGAGAATGGTAAAAACTGTCGCAAGGACCAGATAAGTTCCCCAATAAAGTATTGTGTCTTTTTTCATAGCTTATGTGGCGAGAGCCTCGCGGCCACTCACGATCTCTGACACTTCTCGGGTAATGGCAGCCTGGCGCGCCTTGTTGTAGGCGCGGGTGAGGTTGCGGGTCACCTCTTTTGACTTGTCTGAAGCGTTCTTCATGGCGACCATGCGCGCTGAGTGTTCAGAAGCCTTTGCCTCAAGAAGCATGTAGTAAAGCGAAATAGCGACGAGACGCGGGATCAAAAGCCCAAGCACTTCCTCTGCCGATGGCTCGACCTCATAGGACTGCGGCGAAGTGAGAATTGGCTCATTGCTCCACTTCCCTTTCGCTGGGCGAATATCCTCCACCAGCTCTGAAACGCTTTCGATAGAAAGCGGGAGAAGTTTGCGCACGGTAGGAAGCTGCTCGAAGGTGGAGCGAAAATTGGTGTATACCGCGAGCACTTCGTCATACTCGCCTGCCAGGAAGCCACGAGAAAGTTCTGCGGAAAGTTCTTGCATGACGGAAAGTGGCACGTCGTCACGCTTGTTCTCAAATGACTTTGCAATGGTGTAGCCGCGGCGAGAGAAGAATTCTTCACCCTTGCGTCCATAGGTAAAGAGCACAAGCGAGTCACGGTCTCGCCCTTCTACGGCGCGCACTGCTGCCTTTATTACGCCGCTATTAAGCGCTCCAGCAAGGCCTTTGTCGCTTGTGATGACTACCACTGCCGTTTTCTTTACTTCACGCGTTTGGGTAAGTGGATGGCTTTGCACATCCTGACTTCCCGAAAGACGCGCAAGGATGGATAGCGCTGCGCGTGCATACGGCCTGCCCTCAAACGCAGACTGCTGTGTCTTGCGCATCTTCACCGCAGACAAGGCTTCCATCGCACGCGTCACCGTGTGCATGCGTTTGGTTGCCTGTATTTTTGCTTTGATGTCTTTGAGTGCCATGAAGTCGTTACGCGACGCGTTCTGCGAACTTATCAAGTGCAGCGCGAAGCGAAGCTTCTACGTCGCCGTCGATATTCTTGGTCTCCTTAATCTGTGCAAGCACATCCTTCGCTTCTCGCATGAGGAAGTCCTGGAGGCGCTGCTCTGCGGAGCTGGTCTGGGAAGGATCAAAACTATCAAGGTATCCATTAACCGCGGCAAAGATAACCGCAGCTTCCATTTCAAACGGAAGCGGATGGCCTTCGCTCTGGTTCAACACCTGCGTCATGCGCTGGCCGGAATCAATGCGCTTCTTGGTCTCTGCATCAAGGTCTGAAGAGAACTGCATGAAGGCTTCGAGTTCACGGAACTGCGCAAGCTCAAGCTTGATCTTTCCGGACACTTTTTTCATAGCCTTAGTCTGTGCCGAAGAACCCACGCGAGACACGGAGTTTCCGACGTCAATAGCAGGCCGCTGGCCTTTGTTGAAGAGATCAGCGAGCAAGAAGATCTGACCGTCGGTGATGGAAATGACGTTTGTCGGAATGTACGCCGAGATGTCACCTTCCTGGGTTTCAATGATTGGAAGCGCGGTCAAAGAGCCACCTCCCTTTTCTTTTGAGAGCTTTGCCGCGCGCTCGAGAAGGCGGGAGTGCAAATAAAACACGTCTCCAGGATATGCTTCGCGGCCTGGTGGACGGCGAAGGAGCAAAGCCATCTGGCGGTATGCCACTGCCTGCTTGGAAAGGTCATCATAGATAACGAGTGCATCCTTCCCTTGCTCCATGAAGTGCTCGCCAATGGTAGCACCGGCAAACGGTGCCAAAAACTGAAAAGCAGCAGGGCTTGATGCCGGAGCCGTCACCACGATGGTGTATGCCATTGCACCTGATTCCTCAAGGCTTGCGACAATCTTTGCGGTCTTTGATTCCTTCTGGCCGATAGCGACATAGATACAAATAGGACGAGTCGCTTCAGGCTCTGATTTCTGGTTCAAAATAGTATCGATGGCAATAGTGGTCTTTCCGACACCGCGGTCACCGATGATGAGCTCGCGCTGGCCACGACCAATCGGAATCATCGCATCAATAGCCTTAATGCCGGTATGGAGCGGCACATTTACCGGAGAGCGATCCATCACGCCGTATGCTTCGTGCTCGATTGGCATGAGCTTAGTGCCAGCGATAGGACCTTTGCCATCAACCGGCTCACCAAGCGCGTTCACCACACGCCCGACAAGCGCGTCACCTACAGGAATGGAAAGCAGTCGTCCCAAGCGGCGCACACGCATGCCTTCATACACGCGCGACGCATCGCCAAGAATCACGGCACGCACGCCGTCCTCTTCGAGGTTCAAGACGAGCCCATAGATCGGGTCGGCATCCTTGATAGCGTCTTCGAGGGAGCCGTCAAAGCTCGGGTCGAAAAGCACCATTTCCGTCATGATGGCATTTTGGAGGCCATCGATTTCGGCAATGCCGTCACCGGCAGTGCGCACGATACCCGTCTCCTCTTCCTGCACGTTTGGCGTGAGTGCAGAGATTTCTTCTTCGATTCTTTTAATAATGCTTTCCATACCGTGGCGATTGATAAATTAATAAAGAAAACTAAAACTAGTGCGTGAGTACTTTCTTATAAAGCTCGACGAGCTGCCGTTTTGCGGAAGCATCGAGCAAAGTGCCTTTGCTGCTGGCGCGCCATCCCTGCACAAGGGTGTGGTTTACACGCGCTTCGTTTGCATGAATGCCGTGCTTTGCTGCCGCTGCGAGAGCGTGCGCCGCATCTTTTTGGTGCGCGACCTCTACCTGTGGCGCAAGTTTTTTTTCTTGGGCTTCTAGGCGGCCGAGCTCGCGCACGATATGCGGCAAAAGCTTCATGCGGCCGGTAGTTTCGAGGTGCTTCACGAGCTGCGCGACAAGCTTCTTAGGCTCAGCTTTCGTGCTTTCCTTTTCAGCGGTATGTGCAGCGTTTACAAGCGCCTGGGCGTAGTCGCGGGCAAGGGTCATGCTGCTTTTTCAGGATGGCGAAGGATTTTTTCTGCGGCAAGTACGGCAAGACGCGCTACCTCTTTTTCGCTGTCGCGAAGGGCTTTTGCTGCAGTTTCTTTGGCACGTGCTTCAGCATCTGCCGCAACTTGTGCGGCACGCGCTTCAGCCTCCTTCACAATGCGACTCTTCTGGCTGGTGGCCTCTTCACGCGCAGACACAACGATGCCTTCTGCTTCTTCTTCAGCCTCGTGGACCTTTGAAGCCGCGACACTGTCTGCGGTCGCAAGCTTTTTAGCCGCGCGCTCTGCGTCTTCTACTCCCTGTGCGATCTTTTGCTGGCGCTCGGTGAGCACCTTGTTGATCGGCTTATAGAGGAAATAGGTAAGCGCAACAAGCACGATGCCAAAATTCACTATCTGCGCGAGCAGAAGTGGAAGGTTGAGACCAAATGCGTCGAAGAGTGCTTGCATACGTGCCTAGGTGATCCCTATACGAACTTAATAATGAATGAGACCACGAGCGCGAGAATACCAAGCGCTTCCGTGAACACGATCGCAAGAATCATGTTTGAAACGATCTGGCCGGTTGCTTCAGGATTGCGTCCGATAGCTTCCATTGCTCTTCCGCCAATAAGTCCGATACCAATGCCTGGGCCAAGCACGCCTAGTCCGGCTGCGATTGCCATTGCAATGTCTTGTGCTGCTGTAATATCCATACGTACGTTACAAAAATAATAATACTCACGCTCCATTCCGGAGCCGCACCGCAGCACTAAATTAGTGACTGCCGTGCGGTTCAGCAATGGCAAGCTTAATGAAGAACAGGGTCAGCATCGCGAAGACGATCGCCTGGATGAGCCCGATAAACATCTCGAACGCCATAAGTGGCGCAGGCAAGACATAGGGCAGGAAAAATCCTGCCACTAGAATCATGACTTCACCTGCAAAAATGTTTCCAAAAAGACGGAACGAGAACGAGATGAGACGTCCGAGGTTTGAGATAAATTCAATAAGGCCCACGGCAAACCCGACCGGTGATGTTACATTAACATATTTGCCGGCATATTTGAAAAAACCAAGGGTCGCGAGGCCGGTGATTTCAATAGTGAAAAAGGAGATAAAGGCGAGGGCAAGGGTGAGGTTTAGGTCGGCAGTTGGCGCGCGAAGAAGCGGCGTGAGCACTCCCCCGCTCCCTGGCTGAAAGAAGCCGATGGAACCGACTCCCGGGAAGAACTCGAGCTCATTAGAGACAAATACCAGCAAGAAAATACTTGCGATGAGCGGAAAAAAGCGCTTTGCAAGCTCGTCGCTTTCAAAGGTCTGTGCGACATAGTCATATGCGCCTCCTATGGCCATTTCAATGCCCGCCTGAAGTTTCCCTGGCACTAGCTTGATGTTTCGGCTAAAGAAATAGGCAAAAAGTATGAGAATAGCCATGACCAGCCAGGTCATGAGGAGGCTGTTGGTTATAGGTAGCCCAAGGAAATGTCCAAGGACCGTAGCTTTGAGCTCTACGTGGATTCCGCCCTTCATTACGGTTTAGTTTAGCAAAACTTATGTGAATTCACAAAGTGCATATAGTCTGATACCGTTTTCTTTGGAAATCGCACTATGGGGTGCGCAACAAGCCAGGGGGGTATTACCTTTGTCTGATTACGAGATCTTTCTAACAAGGCGTCTAGCTCGTTTTTTTGATCCAGATCCTAACATACTTGCGATAAAGGCCAACAATTTGGTGCAACGTCTCTGCAGCGATGCTGAGCAGTACAATCTTGGCTATAACCTGCAGGACATTACGGCAGTTACCTGTATCAAAGGTATGCCACAAGCATTCGCAGTAAAAGTATGCGAAGAGCTTGAAAAAATTCCTGGACGGGAAACAACCTGTCGAGTAGTCGCCTGCGACACTACCCTTGAGTATGATCCTGAGTTGCTCCCGAGCCCCGATGACACGGTGCTCATCTGTTGTAACGAGTTTCGTCCCTCTGAACAGCGCTGGCTGATCAAGCAATCAATTCGCAGAATCCGGGAGTGTGGTGCTGCAGTGATTCCCTGCTTATTCATCGGCGGCGGTAGAGTTCGCAATGAACACTTAGATGAAATCAGTGAAAAACTTCCTCTTTCGGGTTCCACTACTTTGAAAAGGACTATGTTCGTTTGGGGATGGGGTGTCGTTACCCTTTTTGCACTAAGCAGCTCAGTTTCCCAAGACATTGCTGCATATCGGCAAACCCTCGCTCCTAAGTAAGGAGTGAGGGATTTCTTTTTACTTTTGCTTTTTAATGGTCTCGAGGTCCTGAAGCACACGACGGATGTCTTCCGTAAGCTTTTCAATATTTGCTGCACGAACCCCCTCCTGACGCTCCTCTTCCTTGTCTTCCTCGGACATTTCTTCAATATCTTCAGACATTTCCTCAATATCCTCCTGAATCTCGCCAAGGTCTTCGCCGAGATCTTCGACATCTTCCTGGAGCTCGTCCACGTCTTCCTGAATCTCATCAATGTCTTCCTCCACCTCTTCGAGACTGCGCGTGTTGCGGTTCACCGTGTACTGAATGAAAAGCGCGAGATAGATGGCCTCGAGGGAAACCATCGTATTCCAGACGAGGAGTACGGTGTTGCTGGGGAAAATGTTTGAGAGCGTGAGGAGAGTGAACAAAAGAAAGACGCAGGTATGAAAAATAATGGACGGTACTGAACCGATCCAGGTGACGGTGCTTTCTATAACCGTTGGCTTGCGCGGAATCTTAACCATATTCTGAAGCTACCACACAAGCGGACACAAGGTCTAGCGCGGAGAGTGCGTAACGGATTTTGTGATGAGATAGGTTATGGCGCACACGAGCATGCCTTCGAAGGTTCCCCATGCCATATCAACCGCACTTAGGATGACGGGCCAATGTGGAATGACGGAAAGCGCCGTGAGGTCATAGGTACCAAACGCTACTGCTGCAAAGAATGCACCTTTAGCCGCAGCCGTTGATACTGAGCCTGAACGAAGCGCTGGCTGAATAACAAAGTGCACCAAGCCGCACACATAGAGCACGTAAAAAATAGCTGCAGGCCACAGCAGTGGTGTCGAGGAATAGTACGCGCCCATTTCAACCTTATAAAAAGAAGCCGCGATGAATCCTATCCACAGCACGTCGAGACAAAGCATGGCAATAAGAGCAATAAGAAAAGGGGTGAGAAATTTTTTCATATCTTCATTGTAGCATTGCTCTGCCATAGTAAAATCAGCATTTTTGCGTTACAGTTTAGGTATTCGTATGGCTACTAAAGTGTCTTCAAAAGGCCGTAAGCCGCTCGTGGTTACCGCTCTCATACTGGTCATTTTCGCAACGGTTGCGTTCATCGTGCCGCAGGTTTTTCTTTTGACCGCGCACAATGAACAAAGCGCTCCTGTGGTACTAAAGCCTACTACTCCTGCACCCTTCCCTGTGTCGGTAATCCCTTCCAAAAAGCAGATAGTTGAAAATGCAGAAGCAAATGCTTATTTTACTGAACACACTTCTTCGCTGACGGCCTCGGTTGGAAACTTTTCTGAACTGCTTGGATGGTTTGCCTCACTTCTTAATAACACTTCCTTATACCAGTCGCTTGCTTCTGCAGACGGCAGGCTTGTCACCATTCTTCCGGGGTACCGAAAAGAGCAGGTTGCGACGGTGTTTGGCTCTGCGCTCGGGTGGAATGCAAAGCAGCGTACAGAGTTCATAAACGATGTTTCCGCAAACACTGCTCAGACAGAAGGAACGAGCACAGAAATTTCAGAAGGTATTTTTGAACCGGGAACCTATGCCGTCTCAAGCGAAACCACACCGAGTGAAGCTGCTGCAATTGTCTCAGCTTCGTTTAGCAAGGACATCCTTTCGCACTACAGCACCACCACCCAAGAACAAGTGCCGCTTTCTGAAGCACTCACGATCGCTTCCCTCCTTGAGCGTGAAGCAGCAGGACCAGATGACATGCGTATCATTTCCGGCATCATCTGGAATCGTCTTTTTAACAATATGAACCTGCAAATAGACGCGACGCTCCAGTATGCAAAGGCGACAAAGAGCGGCAGTATTGCGGGAAACTGGTGGCCTGTCGCGCAGCCAAAGGACAAATATATTTCTTCAGCCTATAACACGTACGAGCACGCGGGTCTTCCGCCTGGACCAATTGCAAACCCGTCTGTTGCCGCGGTACTCGCTGCCTTAAACCCCGTGCAGACCTCCTGCCTCTACTATTTCCATGACTCACACGGAAACTTCCACTGTGCCGCGACGTACCCAGAGCATGTTGCGCTCTTGAAAAAGTATTACGGAAAGGGTAAATAGTTATGAATACTGATCGGCTCGAAATAAAAAAAGCAGAGTTTCAGGAATTAGAAAAAGAATATTTAAAAAATCCTGAGCTATTTAAAGAACAAACCTATATTGATGATGCCAAAACTCTACTGGAATTAGGAATTCAAATTCCAGGTAAGGAGGAATTTCCTCATGGATATATAAAATTCTGGCCTGAAGACTTCATTGTAGAAGAAAAGATTAATGGAACTGTTAAGAGCGTGTTCGCAACAGAAGAGAAGGCACCTACGCATAGCGCCGGAACGTATTATGCAACTCTTGTTAAATGTAATCTTTCTACCTTTGAAGCTGCAGAAGATTTAGCGAAGCAGCTTAGAATTCGAACTGAAGATATTAGCTTTGCTGGGCTCAAGGATAAGAGTGCGCTTACTGCACAGAAAATTTCCATACGACATGCTTCACCTGAAGCTTTAAAAAATATTTCTTCTCCTTATTATTTTCTTGCAGAGTGGGAGCTTGGCAAAGGAAGCATGCAGAGAGGTTATCTTGAAGGTAACAAATTTACTATTTTAGTACGAACTCGGCAAGATTTTTTTAATCCAGAATCATTCGCCCAATTTGCAAACAAATTACAAGAAGTTAAGGAAAATGGATTTTATAATTTTTTTTACTTACAAAGATTTGGTGTTGCGCGATTACGGAATTATCAGTGGGCACTTTCAATATTACGCGGCAATTATGAAGAAGCAGTGTTGGATTTTCTCACGTACCAAGGACCTAGAGAGATACCATTTTTTAAAGATATAAGAAAATCGCTTCAAAAGAACATCCCGAATTGGAATGTAGTATATGAAGATCTCTTACGTTTTCCCCTTATCTTTGAAAATGAACTGCGGGTGGTACAGCATCTTAAGAATCATCCCGGCGATTATCGTGGAGCGCTCCAAACACTTCCAGAACAAATTACTTTTTGGCTATATGCTTTATCCTCCCTTTTCTTTAATGCAAAAATATCTGAACTTATTTTGAATAATAAACCTGTTCCAAAAGCGTTACCATTTTTTCTTAGTCCTTTACGAGCTGACCAACAAATTTATAGTTCTATACTTGATCCAATAGGATTCAGTCCTTCACAGTTTGAGAACCTTCGTCCTTTCCCGCAAATAATAATAAAAAACCGTTCCACACCAACACGATCTCACGTAGATTTTAAAAAAGCAGAGATTGTACCGGAAGGAATTATATTTGAATTTGATTTAGGAAAAGGACAATATGCTACCACAATGCTTTCACACATGTTTACTCTTGCTAGTGGCTTACCTCCAGATTTTATATCAAACACGTTTGTTGATTCCAAAAAAGTATTGTCAGAGCACGCAATTGGACACTTGCTTGACAGGTTTGGTGAAGTCATTCACTCAAAGAACGAAAAGTATCTTTTCCAAGTGGGCGATTAAAAATAAAGAAAAAGCCGAGTCCTTGCGGGCTCGGCTTGAAGTGAGGAGGGCTAATTAGCGTCGACGTTAGGTGGCGACGATCTGACCGTCCTTGATCTGAATGCTTTTTCTCCTTTTCCGATCGGGGTCGAGGAGTGACAGGTTCACCGTTATAGTGTGGTCGCGGTTCGCCCAGACCGAGCAGAACTTCCAGACCATGTTGCCGAGCATCTTGAGCGCAGCGGCATAGGCGAGGTCTTTGGCCACGTAGATCGGTTGATCTTCAGCTCTCGAGGAGAATACGAGGACCATGATCAACTTGCGGGATTGAGGACGTTGATCCTCATTCGGCTCGAGGGGCCGTTCATAGGTGACGGCGTCGACGAGACGGAAGCGATTGCTCGCCAGCAACCCATCGATGAGACGTCCCGTATCAAACAGGCCGTTCTCCTTGAGCGTGTTCTCGCCCGTGTCGACCCGACCCCGGCGTACGCGACCCTTCTTGAAGATATCGTATGGGATTCCCTGGGAGCGAGCTAGCTTCTGCTGCTCGATATCCACCGTCAAGTCGGGCGGACGTTCAACGTGCTCAAAGATTTCCGGAATCCGGTTTGGGTTCGAGACCTGGTACTTCACCATGATGACTTCCGCAGTTTCCAGCGTGGCTGGGATCGGGGAAGTCTCACTTTGAATCATGTTTGTCATAGTGGCCCTCCTCGGCCGGTTCAATTCCCCCACATGAGGATGTCTATAGAAAAAATAGCATTTAAATTCATAATTGTCAAGTTTATAAAAATAACCGCCTGGGCGGTTATTTTAGCGGATGTACCCGTAGGTACGGCGCCATTTCTCTATTTTTCTTATTATTTGGCCCAGAATCGCTTCATCAGAGGCATGTGGAGAGGCTACTACTTCCACTATGTCTTTTCGCCGGTCTCGAAGTGAGCGAGTGTTCCACTGCCGCCGCCTACTAGCGCGGCCGGATTGAATCGAACGCTTTACATTAATAGGAATATAAAAAGGATCACTAGTGAGAAGCCACGCATCAATGCCTTGATGGTCTTCCTCGACAGTGGCTTCACGTACACTTTCTACCCACTCGGGAAGCTTGTCCGTGCGCAAGCTTTCTGCGCAGATTCGAAAAAAACGCTCCTCTGCCTCCCTTCCCCACTCACGCCTTTCGGCATAACTGGGTCGAGCCTTTCGCCTAGAGTTACCCAGGCGGTCTGGGTAAAGCATTGGCGGCAACTCCTGTGTTCAGCCGAAGATAAATTAATACTTATTTATAAATTTGTCAAACTTTTGTGGACCGTACAGGATTCGAACCTGCGACCCTCTCATTGCAAATGAGATGCTCTACCAACTGAGCTAACGGCCCATCGTATCGGCGTTGCCGCTGATGGTCAAAAAACTATAGCATGGCAAGGGAAAAATTGTCTACACCTCACCGGTAGATCTGCCCTGTGGTCCCGAAACTTGCCAGCTACGAAAGTGCGTCTATTTTTGCGGCTATAATAAAGTCGTTTTCAGAAAGGCCTCCTATTGAATGTGTTGAGAGCTCCACGCCAACCTTGCCCCAGGACACGAGCAAATCTGGATGGTGGCCTTCTTCTTCGGCTAAGGCTCCTACTTTATTTGCAAAAGCGAGAGCCTCCGCAAAGTCCGCAAATTTCCAGCTTCTCGTAATTTTCTTCGGCATGCCTCCCTCTTCAGCAATTTGCCAGTCGGGAATTTGTGTGTGCAACTCTGCAGCCTGCTCAGGCGAAAGTGGCAATGTGCCGCCTTCACATGGAATGCACTTTTTTGAAAGTAGTTCAGACATATACTTACGCAATCTGCCATTCACTATGGCTAAAAAGCGGCTTGCTTTTTATCATCGCGCGGTCAATGATGTGCGAAAGAAAATCAGGAAACTGCACGCCGACCGACGCAAGCGCTTTCGGGAAAAGTGATTCCTTGGTGAGACCGCATGCTACGGCGCTATTAAGCTCGAGGAAATAAATGCCCTTTTTGGTCACAATAAAGTCTGAGCGAGAATAATGCCGCTGCCCAAGCGCTTCATGCATGCGTCGGGCTGCGTGCACCAGCTCTTCCTGTATTTCTTTAGAAAAATATCCGGGCACACGCTCAATGCTTTTGCCGGTATATTTCGCCTCATACGAAAAGAAATCGCCTTGCGGTGGAATAATTTCTATAGGAGGTAGCGCATAAAGCTTTTCGTCCCGAAAATTCTCCACAACACCGACCGTCGCTTCAGTACCCCATACTCGTTCCTCAACGAGCACATCACTTTCTTCCAAAAGCTTTGCAAGAGCGGTGTGTACCTGCGCATAACCGCCCGCCATACTAATGCCAAGCGATGAGCCGCCGGTGACGGGCTTTAACACGACCGGCTGCTGCAGGTTACGAATAATGTCATAGGAAATCTTCCCTACATCGGAACCCATCTGCACCCACATATACTTGGGCGTTTTGATGCCAACCTCCCGTGCTTTCTCCTTTGAGAGGACTTTGTGAAGCGCAAAATAGGAATTGAGTGGGTCAGCACCGACATACGGCACGGAAAACTGCTCAAGCATGCGCTGGAGCTCGCCGCTTTCACCATAGGCGCCATGGAGCGTGCTGAGGACCACATCAACCGAGCGCAAAATATCCGCAGGAGTAGAAGGCTTGCCGCGCTCATGCCAACTCCCTTCCTTGTCTATATAGATATCCTTAACCGTGTACTTATCGCGCGGAAGATTTGCCACCACAGCATGCCCGCTCTTAAGCGAGATATCATGCTCGCCTGAAGTACCTCCTCGAAGAACGCCGACAACGGTGCCGTACATGCTTCAAGTATACCAGACTTATGTGACTGAAGACCGCATAGAGCGTGAACGTGCCTTACGATGAAGGGTTATGGAAAAGCGGTGGGCTTCGGAATTTGCAAGGACGGCATCAGCATCACTGATTCCCGCACGAAGCGAGCCGATCACTTCCCGCGGCCGATGCTTTTCATCCTTCACCACGGCCACGACTGGTATACCGATCCCAAGCTCAGCAAGCACCGTCTCAGCGGCCTTCTTGTGCGTCTTGCCACCATCTACAATGATGGCACGTGGCATTGGCCACTCTGGATGCCCAAGCCTACGGGAAAGGATTTCCTTAAGGGAAGCAATGTCGTCGTTCATCCTCTTCACCTCCTTGCCTGTTTTCTTAGCGGACTCGCCTGCCTTGGTTGCATCAACCTTTTTTTTAGGTTCTTTCTGCATATACCCGCGAATACGGAAAGTGCGGTATTCCTTCTTGAGTGGCATGCCATTCTCCACCACGGTCATCACGCCAATAGCATTGCTGCCGGCGAGGTGCGCGGTGTCATAGGCTTCAATTCGTGGCGCTTCCTTTCCTTTGTTCCAGTCTTCCTTAATGAGCGACACGTCCTGAATATGGTCGAGGGCAAAAAGCTGCCGACGAATCTCCCCTGCATCTTCGAAGCGCTCCTCTTTAGCAGCTTGCTTCATTTCAGCAGTGAGAGTGGTGCGAAGTGTTTTGATGCGCCCGGAAAGAAAGAGGCCAACATTACGAATAGATCGTAGATATTCTTTGCGATCCATATTCCGCGGATACAATCCTATCTGGCGCTTGAACTCCACATTTGCCTGCACATGCTTATTGCGACCGGTCGCAATCTCCTCAATGGACCTGTTGGTGTCATAAAACGGAAAGATGCGGCGAATAAGGCGAAGACCTTCGCGCAGCTGGTATCCGGAAGGAAACGGCCCATAGATAGCTTTGAGTTTAAGTACTTTGCTTGAGGCAGATTGGACGTATGCGCTTGTCGTCAGCTTTTTCTCGAAGTCTATCTCCGTGCCACGAATAGCGAGAATCCGCGGTATCTGCTCATCAGTGATAACGGCATACAGAAATGACTTATCATCCTTGCCCATGGAATTCGCCGGTGGGTTGTAGTAGCGGATGAGCGCAGCTTCACGTACAAGCGCTTCAAGTACTGTCGGTGTCGTCTCATGCATAATGCCATCGGCGCGCGTCACCATATCCACAAGGCGTGGGCCACGCGTGGCTATAAGGTCATCATCAAAGTACGAACGCACACGGTCACGCAAGGAAGTAGCCTTCCCTACATACAGGACTTTCTTACTTTTACCTTTGCCATGGGTGAAAAGGTACACGCCCGGGCAGTCAGGCAAATCAAATTTTGCTAAATCAGTTTTCTGCATGAATAAAGCTATATTTTATTATAATACGAAGTTGAATACTCATTACTAATATGATTTTGTCAAAAACTCAGCGTTATTTGATATATTTTTTACTTTTATCTCATCGCTACTTGATAGGCTTGTACTGCTGGCGGCGGAATGACCGCATGACCACCCTGAGAAGTAAGTCATTGGGGGTCGTGCCTCACGCCAGCGCCAGTAGTTATACTTTGGCTAGTTGACATGAATTTTACCGGGAGTATCATAAAGGTACTCAGGGTGGTCATGGTAAACCCAATGCGATGACGGGAAAACAGCTTCGGAGACGGAGCTGTTTTCTTTTAGGCATTACTCTACACTCGCTACTGCCTTTCGCCCTACTTTTTCGCTTTTGACTGCTTCGACTGTTTTGCTTTCTTAAATACTTTTGAGAGATACTCGCCGGTAAAGGAGCCCTCCGTTTCTGCAACCTCTTCGGGAGTTCCTTTTGCAATAACTTTTCCGCCGTGCACGCCGCCTTCAGGACCAAAGTCGATGAGATAGTCCGCGCACTTAATCACATCAAGGTTGTGCTCGATCACCACCACCGTATTCCCACGGCGGACGAGCTCTTGCAAGATCTCAATGAGCTTTCGCACATCTTCGTAGTGAAGACCGACGGTTGGCTCGTCGAGAAGGTACAGCGTCTTCATCGTGGTGGGACGATACAGCTCAGAAGCGATCTTTACGCGCTGCGCTTCACCTCCAGAAAGAGTCGTCGCACTTTGGCCGAGAGTGAGGTACTGGAGACCGGTTGCGTTTAGTGTCTCGAGACGCTCATTGATGGCAGGAATTTCCTTAAAGAATACCTCTGCTTCTTCAATGGTCATTTGAAGAATTTCATAGATATTTTTTCCGCGATACGTTGCCTCAAGCGTTTCTTTCATGAAGCGCGTACCGTTACAGACGTCGCAAGTTACGTAGACGGTCGGGAGGAAATGCATCTCCACCGCTATAACGCCGTTTCCTTGGCACGCTTCGCAGCGTCCGCCGGGCACATTGAAGGAGAAGCGTCCAGGCTTCCAGCCACGCGCACGAGCTTCACTGGTGGCAGCGAGCAGGTCTCGAATGTGCGTGAAGGCACCGGTGTACGTGGCAGGGTTTGAGCGCGGGGTACGACCGATAGCAGACTGGTCCATAAGGATGACACGGCCAATGTACTCGGTGCCGGTCATAGAGGCACAATTCACTACCTCCGACTCACGCTTGCTCATGCGTGCTGCTACGTTTTTGTGCAGGATGTCATACAGGAAGGTAGACTTTCCAGAGCCTGACACACCCGTGATACACACGAGCTTTCCAAGCGGCACGTCAATGTTTTGGTTGTGCAGGTTGTGCAGTGTTGCTCCGCGGATCTTGATGCTGCCCTTTTCACCTGTGCGACGCTCCTCAGGAATCGGAATTTCTTTTTCACCACGCAGGTACGAAAGGGTCACGGAGCCACTTTCATTTTTTGGCGCGGTGAGCAAGTCATCAAGCCATCCACTCGCGACCACACTTCCTCCATGTACGCCTGCACCTGGTCCAATATCCACTATATAGTCTGAAGAATAGATGGTGTCTTCATCGTGTTCGACAACGAGAATCGTGTTCCCAAGCTCCTTGAGTGTAAGGAGCGTTTGGATGAGGCGATCATTGTCACGCTGGTGGAGGCCGATAGTTGGCTCGTCGAGCACATAGAGCGCACCCACAAGCCCGGTGCCAAGCTGTGACGCAAGGCGGATGCGTTGTGACTCTCCTCCTGAGAGCGTTGCTGCCGAGCGGTTAAGGCTCAGATAGTCGAGGCCGACATTAAGCATGAAATCGAGGCGGCTTTCGATTTCGCGAATCATCGGTGCAGCGATTTCCATGCGGAAATCGCTGAGGTCGAGCTCGTTTATAAATTCTTTCGCTTCTTTAATAGAAAGCCCGGTGAAATCCACAATATTTTTTCCAAGACCATTATGGTCATAGTTTTTGTCCTCGTCTTTCTTATCGCTTTTCGCCACTTTCTTTGCCACTTTCCCAGAGCTTTTGCCCTTCAAATACACACGAAGCGCTTCTTCACGGAGGCGAAGCCCATGACACACCGGGCATGGCTCATCAGAAAAGAAAGACTTTGTTCCGAGGCCGTTACAGCTTGGGCAGGCGCCGTACGGGCTATTGAAGGAGAAAAGGCGCGGCTCCACCTCGGGGAAGGACATGCCGTCTTCGGGACAAATAAACTTTGCAGATAGTGTTTCTGGTGAACCATCGGCATGGATGATCTTCACAAGGCCGTCGCTTTCCTTGAGTGCGAGCTCGAGCGCTTCAGAAAGGCGCTCCCGCGCTGCGTCTGGGCTGCGCACAAATTCCGTAACAAAAATAGTATCTACCACGGCATCAATATCGTGCCGCTTGTTTCTATCGAGCACGATTTTCTCGCGCAATGACTGCGTCTTCCCGTCTACCATAACCTTTTCAAAGCCTTTCCCGAGGAGGTCGTAGAGGAGCTGATAGTATTCGCCTTTACGGCCGACCACAACGGGAGCCAGAATAGTCACGGTACTACGGTCAAACTCCACGCCCATCACTTTAGTCTTGGTACCTGACGCTTCTGCCTGCTCTTTGGCAGCCACATCCTTCGCGTTTGCTTCTCCAGTCTTTTCAGAGACTTTTCTCCAAATAATATTGATCATTTCTTCCTTTGAAAGCTTGGAAATTGGCACGTCATGGTTCACGCAGTATGGCTGGCCAGCACGGGCATAGAGCACGCGCAGGTAGTCGTATATTTCAGTGACGGTCGCTACGGTCGAGCGCGGGTTATTGGAGCGGCTTTTTTGGTCTATGGAAATAGCAGGGGAAAGCCCGGTAATCTCGTCCACGTCAGGCTTCTGCATCTGGTTCAAGAACTGGCGGGCATAGGCAGAAAGAGACTCCACATAGCGGCGCTGTCCTTCAGCGAAAATAGTGTCAAACGCGAGCGAGGACTTTCCTGAGCCAGAAAGGCCGGTGAGCACGGTCATAACGCCGCGCGGAATGTCGACGCTAATGTTTTTTAAATTATGGGTACGTGCCCCCTTAACGCCGATCCAACTCGCGCCTTGGTGCTGCTCATGCTTATTTTTTGCAGATTCTTTTTCTTTAGCCATGACTCGATGGTCTTAGATAGCGGAATGCCTGTCCGTGGCGGGACAGGTACTAAAGTAGTATATCAGTAAGCAGCATAGGCTGCCACTTCATTCTTATGAAGCTTCAGGCTCTGCAGTAGGTGTTATGTCTGCTTCAGGTGCTGATGCGACGCCCGCATGTGCCTTTAGCTTTTCCTGCATCTTTGCAATGATGTCTTCGATTGATACTTCAGCCTTTACAAGATACTCGTTTGCTCCAAGGGAAATTGCACGCTCCTTATCTTTCTCCTGGCCAAGGTTGGAGACAATAATGACCGGAACATTTTTTGTTTCATCAGTACGGCTGCGAATGTTTTGGAGCACGGCAAACCCGTCTACGGTAGGAAGCATAAGATCAAGAAGCACGAGTGAAGGCTTATGCTGTTCAAAGAAATCAAGAGCTTCCTGGCCATCTGATGCATAAAAGACGGGATACGTAGTTCCGAGGGTTCTACCGAGCAAATTCCGCAACACAGGGTCGTCTTCCACAATCAGGATAAAGTCGTTGTTCATAGCTCAAGTATACTACATTCCCTGCCCTGCAACTTCACTAGCCACAGGAAGCGAAAGGACAAAGGTTGTGCCAGGTCCTTCTTCATTTGCCATGAAATTAAGATCTCCCCCATGGTCTTTAGCTATTGTGCGCGCAATATAAAGCCCCAAGCCATTTCCCTGGTTTTCCTTTGCGCGAGCATTTTCTCCCCGATAAAAACGTTCAAAAATATTACCCTTGTCTTCTTCCTGGATCCCTATACCCGTGTCACGCACACGCACATTTACGCGTAACGCTGTTGCGTCTGTGCTTATATGCACACTTCCCGGTGACGGCGTATATCGGATAGCATTCTCAACGAGGTTATTGAGCACCCACTTCAGCCTGTCTCGGTCTCCATACACGAGGGGAAGCGGTGCCTCTTCTTTTGCATAATAAAAAGTGATACCTGCTTTCTGGGCCATAGGTTCCAAATCTTTTGCTACCTCGGATACGAGCTCGCTTAGGTCAAATTGGACAAATGCATATTTAAACTTACCTGACTCGATGCTTGAGATATCAAGCAAGGTCCCCACAATCGCGACTAAATCGTGGCTTTTGGTTACCGCGCTTTCCACAATCTGAAGCTGCTCAGGAGTGATTGGCTCCTTTTCGAGGGCTTCAAGTGCCCAGCGAATTCCCGTGAGGGGTGTGCGGAGCTGGTGCGCCACGGTTGAAATAAAGTCTGATTTTACGCGAGATATCTCTTGATCTTTTTGATGCGCTTCAGATACGCGTGCAGAGAAAGTTTGGAATGCGGCAGCAATAGAATGTACTTCGCTCGGCACCATACCCGAGAACGGCGGGAGTGCAACGGTAAAGTCTTCAGTAAAATTGGCAATAGCTTTCGCGAGCTGACGGAGTGGGCTCACGACAAGTGACCCAATCAAAATAAAGGCAAGAAGGACAATAAGTATCTCTCCTATGCCTACGAGGGCAATTTGTTGGATGAAAAGTTGGTGGATAGCCGCATATTCTGCACTGCTCGTATCAGGAATGAAGAGAGCAAGATGGGACTGAATAAAGACGGAGGTGTAATACAAAAGGCCAGCAGAGCCCGCCAGTATGACGAGCATAAGAACGGCGAGAATCAGTCCGAGGCTCATTAGTATGTAGTATACTCCCTAGCGTTTGCGTCCACGGCGGCTTTTTGACTTCGCGGGGATTTCTTTTCCTTCGAGCTTAAGGATTTCATCGCGGATAAGCGCCGCCGTCTCAAAATCAAGCAGCTCCACCGCTTCCTCCATCTGGCGACGCTTATCCGCAATAAATGCCTCAGGGTCTTCCTCATACATCTTTTGGTCAAGGGTGAGAAGCGAATCAATGGTCTTATCATGCTCGCTGCGCATTGACTCGGAAATGTCGCGAATTTCCTTCTTGATCGTCATAGGCGTGATGTTGTGCTCCTTGTTATAGGCAAGTTGGATGGCACGACGACGATTTGTTTCGTTGATAGCACGCTCCATCGAGCCAGTCATGACATCAGCATAGAGGATGACGCGCCCGAGAATGTTTCGTGCAGCGCGGCCAATAGTCTGGATAAGTGATGTTTCCGATCGTAGGAAGCCTTCCTTGTCTGCATCGAGGATTCCCACGAGCTCCACTTCCGGAAGGTCAAGACCTTCACGTAGAAGGTTCACTCCAACCAAAATATCAAACGTGCCTTTACGGAACTCCGTGAGAATAGTGATGCGATCAATGGTCTTCACGTCGCTGTGGAGATATTCCGCCTTAATGCCGCGCTCGCGCAAAAAGGTGGCGAGGTCCTCAGCCATTTGCTTGGTGAGGGTGGTGGCGAGTGCACGGCCGCCACGCTTGATGACGGTAGCGGCCTCCTCGATAAAGTCTGCGATTTGCCCTGGGTATGCGGGTACTTCCTTTCCTTTATCATCAACGGAAGCTTCACTTCCGACAATAGGCTTAAGGATAAGCTCTGGGTCAATAAGACCGGTTGGGCGAATGATCTGCTCCACCACCTTTCCTTCCGGCGGCACACTTTTTTCTTTCTCATAGGCGCCAGGCGTAGCACTCGTAAAGATAAGCTGGCCTACGCGCTGCTCAAACTCCTCAAACTTAAGGGGGCGGTTGTCTCGGGCTGAAGGTAGGCGGAACCCAAACTCTATGAGCGTGTCCTTGCGTGAGCGGTCACCCGCATACATGCCGCCGATTTGCGAGACCGTTACATGGGACTCATCGAGCACCGTGAGGAAGTCGGGCGTGCCATCTTTTTTGTGCGGAAAATACGAAAGCAAGGTATAGGGTGCCTCACCCGGTGCACGGCCGTCAAAATGACGCGAATAGTTTTCAATACCGTTGGTGTAGCCAATCTCGCGAATCATGGCAATGTCGTGCTGCGTGCGACGCTTGAGGCGCTCTGCCTCGAGAAGCTTTTCTTCGCGCTTAAGCTGCGCAAGGCGTTCTTCAAGCTCGAGCTGAATATCGGCGAGCGCACGAGTTCGCTCAGCTTCATCGGAGACGAAGTGCTTTGCCGGGAACACAAATACTGAGTCATGGTCCGAGATTTTGGCACGAGAAATAGGATCGAGCTGCTCGATAGCTGAAACAACCGTACCCGCTTCCCCTTCCGTAAAAGAGACGCGGTAGATAGCACGCTCGTTCACGGGCATAAACTCCACCACATTTCCCACCGCGCGAATATGCCCCGGCATGAGGTCTGCAGTGGTGCGCTCGAAATAAATACCCACGAGCTTGCGGATGAGCGCGGCGCGATTCTCCTCTGCACCCTTCGCAATTTTTATATGCACTTTTTCATAATTTGCCGGAGAACCAAGACCATAGATAGCAGAGACCGAAGCCACGATGATGACGTCCTGGCGCGTCAGAAGTGCCTGCGTGGCAGCGTGGCGCAGGCGGTCTATTTCCGCATTAATCTGTGCTTCTTTTTCAATGTAGGTGTCGGAGTGTGCGATGTACGCTTCCGGCTGGTAGTAGTCGTAGTATGAAACAAAATAGTGCACGGCATTCTCCGGAAAGAATTCTGAATACTCTTGGGCAAGCTGTGCCGCAAGAGTCTTGTTATGCGCCATCACGAGCGTCGGCTTTTGAATCTCATTAATGACGTTTGCAATGCTGTAGGTCTTTCCCGTGCCCGTTGCGCCCAGCAGCGTTTGGTACCGCAAGCCATCGCGAACGCCCTTCGAGAGCTGCTCGATTGCTTTTGGCTGGTCCCCTGCTGGAGGGAACGGCGTATGGATCTTGAAACCTGCCATTGCCCTATTTTATAGGAGAATACAAAAAGAGACAGCCTTTGCTGCTACTCCGAGTTTATCCATAGGGGGATTCACCAAAATTTAATTCTCGGCCCTATAGCATAGTTTCGTGTGTCCTTTTGGGGAGTGTGTTATGACAGACCGTGAGTTCGAAACCGCGGAAACTGCTCGAGTACTGGAAGCATATCCTGCCATCCTTGAGCTTGGGAAGTATATACGGAAGCGCTATGGAGAAGACAGCGCAAAAGGGTCGCTCCGTTTTTCTCATATTGTTGAAAGCCCTCTTTCTATCCTTACGCGCGCCGAAACGACCTTTTGTATTTTCTCTATTGAGCCCACCGGTATTCCTGACCATGTTTCCGTGCATGTCATCATAATGCGTAATGGCATTGACCACTTGGCCTATGCAGTCGAGGACTACGGTCCTGAAGAACTCGCCGCGCTTGATAAGGCGTGCGCAAAACAGCTCGAAGAGCTTAAGAAAATAAAGGAATCGTAACGATCCACTGTTCTTTCGGAGTAGCACGCGTCGACGCGTGCTACTCCTTTTTCTTATTAGGGTGCAAAACTAATGCGGCACTGACACTTCTATCGCCCGTAGTACTTTCGCAGAAACTCTTCACGATATGCTTCAAAGCGACCCTCCTGCAACGCTTCGCGCGCACCGTCGACGAGCTTGATAATAAAGCCCACGTTATGCATTGAAGCAATTATCTGCCCAAGCATTTCTTTTGAATGCAAAAGATGTGCGACGTACGCGCGAGTGAAGGCTTCTGTGCCCGGCACTGGTGAAGAAAGTTCCGGATCAAGCGGAATGAATTCAGAGCGGTATTTTTCATTGGTTAGATTAATAGGACCGCCGCTAGTGTATATGGTGCCATGTCTGCCCAGGCGGGTTGGCGCGACGCAGTCAAAGAGATCGATGCCTTCAGCAATACCCGTAAGAATGTCTCCAGGCTCGCCGATCCCAAGGAAGTGCCGTGGTTTTTCTTCCGGAAGCTCCTTAATAGCAGCCTGGAGCGCGCCCTCCATATCTTCCTTGCTGAATGAGCCACCAATGCCGAAGCCATCAAAATCCATCGAGGCAATTTCTTTCGCACTTTCACTGCGCAGGTCTTCATAGCGGCCACCTTGTACGATACCGAAGATTGCTTGCTTTCTGTTTGCCTCAAGGTTCTGCCGATGCGCCTTTAGCGAGCGGAGCGCCCAGCGGTGGGTGCGCTCCATGGCTTCACGCTGGTATTCATACGGTTCTGTCGGCGAGGTGCATTCGTCAAAGGCAAAAAACATATCGGCTCCTAGGGCATGCTGTATTTCAATAGAACGCTCAGGCGTGAAGCGGTGCAGCGAGCCGTCAAGATGCGAGGTGAAGGTGACGCCTTCGTCATCAATAATGGCGAGCTGGCCATGCTGGGAAGCGACGTCTTCGTCGTACACGGCCATGCGCGATGCTTCAGCTTGCTTGCGGGCCGCATCTTGTTGCTCTTCCTCTGTGCGGGCAGCTTCATCACCTTTTGCGATCTTGGTAATGGTGCGGCCAAAGGCCGCACCAAGCGAAAACACTTGGAAGCCTCCGGAGTCGGTCATGGTGGGTCCATAGATGCTTTCACTACCATTGGAGTCGTCTTTGTCTGCAGGATTTTCCCACCCCATGAATTGCGCGAGACCACCTCCCTGCTGCACCGTTTTTTCTCCTGGCTGCAGGTATAGGTGGTAGGTGTTTGCAAGCACGACCTGAGCCCCAAGCGAAGCTAGCTGCTCAGGCAAGATTCCTTTTATGGCAGCCTTTGTACCTACCGGGACGAATGCGGGTGTTTGGATTGTTCCGTGGGGTGTGGTGAGCGTGCCTGCACGTGCAAAACGCAAGTCATTACCATTATTTGAAGCGGGGCCTTTTGCGGTAATTGAAAATTGTATTGAGTTGCGAGAAATGCTATTGCTCATCTACTTATTGATATCGTAAAAGTATATAAAGTGAAAGCCCACCCGCATCTGTGAAGAATTGGGTGGGCTGGTCGAGGCCACGTCATCGTCAGTCATCGTCGGGCTTACAAACCTTCTGATGAGAGGACGAGTTCGCGTGGGCGACACGCACGTGACGGCGATGAGGACGACTGGAGCCGCCATCCCCGTCAACATACACGGAGACGTCGTTCGAATTCTGGATTGTGGGATCCTGGAATTCCGAAGGTTGCGCCTCGCTGGCGCGCAGCCGACTGCACTCCCCTCCCCAGCAGTCCCCGTGATGGTGGACAGTCTGGGTATATGTGTCTGTTTGATCGTACCCATGCGAATTGCATGCGACGAGCGACAGCGCGGCTGCTCCGAAAAGCGTGATCTTGAGAACGTTCATCATGGTGGTAGTCCCTCGATGTAGCTCTGGTTAGAGCGTTTGATCTTGAAACACTATAATCTATAATTCCTATATTGTCAAGCTCTTCAATACGTCTGTAAAATCTTGACATTTGCGCTATTTATATGTTATATGGTACCTAGGGTGCATTAGTACCTACAAATTTCACCGTGGCATTGCCACTTAGGAGTGTAGTGTAATGAATCTCAAGATAATTGCCGCCTGTGGGCTCCTGCTTGCTGGCGCTCAACTGTCTGCATGCTCCACTCCAGGTCCCGGACCTTTTGCCGGAATCTCTCACTCCGACGAAGGGGCTGTGACGAAAATCGGGTGTTTCAAGTACACCGAGGGTATTACTCTCGGTCCCGTGCTTACGCCCGATGAAGGACGTCTCTGCGAAGTGCAGGCAATCAAGTGTCAGCACCAGCAAAACAACCAAGGGTCTGGATTTCCTGAAACCATCCTCGCAAATGGGGCCGTTTCAGCAGGAGCTGGAGCACTTTCGATAGGCACCCAGGCGAAGATGCTTGGAGTCGGTAAGGCGCTGGCCAAGAAGTACTGGGGCGTGGGAGCCGTCGTGGGTGCGATCGACTCTGTTCCCAACAGCGCTATCATTTACAGCCAAGGCCAAGTTTCCCCCGTCGCAGGCTGTGCTCGAGACTTTCTGAACTACTACAAGAAGCTTCATCCAGGCCTACACGACGACCTCTTTGTTGAACCGGAACCGATCCGGAACAACATCCAGGGCAACGTGCGCCACACACGTTCCTAAACTCGACCAATTCGGTCGCATAAGGGCGCGATAGCAGACTGCTGTCGCGCCCTTTTTCTATATACTTACAGAAATAAATTTTCTATTGCTGTGTACTTGCCTGTACGTTTAAGAGTTCTACTTCAAACACAAGCGTTGAGTTAGCAGGAATAGGACCAACTGCTTGGCTTCCATACCCGAGAGAGGCGGGAATAACAAGCTCACGCTTTCCACCGACTTTCATGCCCTGGACCCCTTCATCCCAACCTTTGATGACCTGACCTGCCCCGAGAGGAAAAGTAAAACCAGAAGTACCATGATTTGCCGAAGCATCGAACACAGTTCCATTTGTGAGCATACCTACGTAATTAACCGTTACGGTATCTCCTGCTTTCGCTTCTGCACCCGTACCAATCGTGATGTCTTTAGTCATAAGCTGTGTTGGGTTTGCTGGTACTCCCGATAGGTCTGCAGTGTTTGGATTCATAGTTGGTTGTGGATTAGGTTGTTCTGTTGCTTCCGACGTTGAAGCAGTACTTGATGCGACGCTGCCTAATGAAGGCGCACTGGAAAATAAGGTAAATATTCGTGGCCCAAAAAAAATAAGTGCAATGGCGATAATTACAGCTACAGCCACTGCAATTCCTGTGCCGGTTACGTTGGTGTTTTGATTCATGTCTCTATTTTAGCACTGCTTGTATATCCTGCGTCAAATCCTGCACAGTCTCTGCAACAAAAAAGTCAATATTTGAGACGTGTGATTGGATATAACGTGACAATTCTTCGCTGCTTGCATTCTGATCAATAAGATCATGAAAGCCTTCCTTATCCTTTTCATCCATAACCTCTAGAACTCGAATCATAGTCCCTTTAAAGATAAGTTCATTCAATTCAAGCAATAAATCATCTTGCTCTGCTTTTGTCATAGTATCGAAGTCGAGGGCTTCTTTAATTTCATCAAAAGAGGTCATAGAAATGTAATTATGTAATAACACTACGCTGCTGGAGGGAGGTGTTTCCCATTAGCTGAGTCAACTCCCAATATTTCATGGACTTGTCCCTTTCCGTCCGAAACCCATGAATTCCAGTGGGGTCCACTAGGATCAACATGACTTATATACGGGACTTCTGTTCCTGCAGGTGCCACGCGCGCCTGATTCCATGCTGCCACTGATCCAGGCTCCGCGTGAAAAGTAGCAGCAGACTCTGCTTCAATATGCCCATTATCAGTAGCTACGGCATGCTCCGACCCTTGAATAATATGCGGTGGTGGCTGCACAATAGGGCCTAGGTCAGGTGCATGAGGAGGCTGATGTGCCGCAACGGCAGACATTACTTCACTATGCGGTGGAGCAGTATGCTCTGCAGCGCGCTCAGCTTGGTGCTCGGCTTTTAGTTCAGCGAAATTATGTTTGAAGTTTTCGTATGCTTGTTGGGTGCTTGCCGCATTTTCTGGTTGGGAAACAGTAGACTGTACTGGTATGTGAGTTGATGTCGGTGGCTGAGTGTAGTGGCGCGCAGCGTCTTCAGCAAGGTCTTTTTGGTGCTGCTCATTATTTAATGCAACATCATCATGGTCATGGGAGGTGTCATTTGAAGCGGCAGCACTCATATCATGGCCTTCATGCATTTCGTGAGTAGGAGAACCAGGCGCATGATGCCCTACGGGCGCCTGGTGCCATACAAAGGTATCTATCTGGTGAGGATTTCCTTGTGAATCCATAATAAGGGTATCCATTTCCGGATGTCCCGGCCTATGGAGAATAATGTCTCCATTATCAAGGAGCTTTAGACTGTCGTGTGGCTGCATCACAACGCTTCCATTAGGACCCTCAAACCCCAGGAGTTTTGAAGCTCTATTTTCCCCCGCGCTCCATGCAAAACCTTTGTGCCCTTTCACGTGAAGGAGCTTTTCAAAAGCTTGCACTGACTTTGGGACATGTCCTCCCGGGAAGTGATGGTTGTGAAGCTTATTCGCAAAATGTCCGAGAAGCCTTTCTCCGTCATAAATGGTGTGACCCCCAGCGTGCTCTCCAATAGAAAGTTCACTTACTGTCTTATGGTGCTCAAAGCCTCCTCCAAGACCAAGGTGGCCATGCAGAGCACCCCCTACTGCCGCACCTCCTATTAGCGACCCTGCGAGTCTTCCCATGCGTGCATCTGCTTCAACCACTTCCTCTGCCTGTGTTGCTCGCTTCCTTTCATGGGCAATATTCTTCATGTTTTGCACGCTGGTAAGGTCGCCGAGACCCTCTCTCTTTTCAAGAGTTTGATGAGCTTTATCAACTGTTTTGTTTAAAGAATGACCACCGCGAATGAGCTTGTCTCCAACCCAGCCAAATATACCTGCAAAGCTAGTGAGCTGTGCTCTTCTTTCCCATTTTTTCTTTTCTTCCGAACCATCTTTTGCCTTTGCTGCTTTATAGAGACTAAAAGCAGATGCGCCCCCGAATAGAAGTGCTCCAATTCCAACGATTGGAGATCCGCTAATTCCCGCAGCCATGCCCATCGTTATCATCGCACCTGTACCAAATATCCGAAGGCCTTTACTAATTCCCTTTTGGTACTTATCAAAAAACTTTTCAATTCCTTTTTTGTCACGCGTTGAAAGCCCCTCAAGACGTGCCCTTTGCTCTGCCTTTTCTGCACCTAAGACCACTTCCTTAACCATGAAGCGCCGTTGGTACCGCTCCATTACACGGTCGGTGAGGAGCTCTGCAGTCTTTCCGGTATACCTCTCATGCCTTTTTCGATGGCTATCTTCGGCACTGTTACGCATAAACTCCGCATATGAGGAGCGAGAAGCAATCCATGCATCTTTTAAAGCCTGCACATTTGGCGGAAGCATTCTACCGTCTGGGTTAAATTTGTCGCCAATGACACTATGGAAGCCTTTTGTTCTGTGAAATTCTTTGAGTGCTACAAAGTATGCTCCTTCCGCAGTAAGCATTTTTTCAGCCTGCTCCATTGCTTTCGCTCTGCGCTCTTGGTTTGTTCTTTTTCCTAACTTTCCATCAATCTTTTCCCCTTTATCCAATTGCAGCTGCTTTTGAAGTTCCCTCATTGCTTCTGGTCCTCTCGAAGCAAGGGCGAGCCTAAGTAGCCTATTTTCATCAGGAGTAAAGGCATCCGGTTTTTTCTCTGCTGCTGGCTTTGGCGTTGAGGCAGAAGCTTCAGCCACATTTCGAGCCTTCATCTTCTCCATTACCTCTTCTATTCCTTTGTCGCGAAGCGGCTTTAGCTTTTCAGTGGTCTTCTCTGGAGCACTTTCTGTTTTAGGTGCTGCATTAGGAGTCTGAGTAGCTGCAGCGCCGGCAGTTTCAGCTTTAGGGGACTCGACGTTGGGAGACTCTTTGTTATCTTGTTTTCCTTCTTTTTCTCGCAGCGCCTTAACTGCTTCCTGCATTCTTGCGCGGTGCTTTTCTATCTTTTCTAATCTTTTTCGCTGCGTTGAGAAAAAAACAATTCTTTGCGGCTCAGTTACAGTTGTGGTCGGATGAGATTCAGGAGCTGATCCGTGGATATGAATCTCAGTTTTGTAATTATTATTTACAGTCACACCCTCTTTGTGACCGGAAACAGTTACGCCTTTTTCATTAGCTGTAATTTTTGGTAGTTTTTCACCTGTTGGCATATCTAAAGTATAAGCTGAGCTGTCACGTTAGGATAGGTACCGGTTGCGGATAGCGGTCTCCACCGTGAGGCGGTCGCGGCCATAGGTTAGGTAGGAAAGCTCGCGGAGGTCGTCGACCTGGTTCGGGTTACCCTGAATTGGCGCCGGCGTCTTAATATTGAATGGCTTTTGTGGCACACCACCCGCGAGCATTTTTATGTACGCATTATAGTTTTCGATATTGACGAAATCGAGCGCGTTGATAGTTGGGGCAAACTGCTTTGCAAAGAATTCTCCATCTTCCTGCCCCACACGGAACACGCTCATGGAGCCGACGTTTCCAAACACCGCATCACGAATCTTCTCGTCGATCTGTGCCAGGAACTGGTGCGCCACCGTCAAAGATAGCTTGTATTTACGGGCTTCTGAAAGAATGGCAGGAATGGAGTCGGTGGTGATGTTTTGGAACTCGTCGATGTACAGATAGAACGGCGGGAAATTCGTGCCGACGGAGTCGGCACGAGAAAGTGCAGCCATAAAGATCTTCCCTACCAAAATCAAACCAATGAGGTTTGCATTACGCTCGCCGAGCCTTCCCTTCGAAAGATTCACCAGCAAGATTTTTTTGTTATCCATTACCTCGCGGAAGTTAAAGGAAGAGTTTTGCTGGCCGACGATAGGGCGCATGAAATCGTTCGCGGAGAAGTCGTCAAACTTGTTGGTGATATACGGCACGATATTTTCAAGCGACGCCTCCCCACCTGCTTGCGTTGCGATCTCATTCCAGAACTGGCTCACGACCGGGTTAAAGCAGCGAGAAAGTTTCATATCGCGGAAGGCTTTGTTCGAAAGTACGCGCGCAATATCGAGCAGTGTCGAGCCGCTCGCCGGATCTTCCATGACGAGAAGCGTTGAGTTTCGGAAGTACTGTTCAAACATCGGGCCCATACTTTCCGGCACGTCGCCATAGAGCCTGCGGAAGATAGCAAGGATTTCATTCACAATAAACGTCTTTTGCTCAGGCATGCGCTGGTCATACTCAAGGAGGTTGAGCCCGAACGGGCGGTCGAGATACGCAGGGTCAAAATAAATCACGTCTTCATAGCGCTCCGGCGGCACGGCGGCAAGAATATCGATGATATCGTTGCCGTGGGGATCAATAAAGCACGTGCCTTCACCCGCTTGAATGTCCTGAATACAGAGATTCTTCAAGAATACCGACTTACCCGTACCGGTCTGTCCTATTACATATAGGTGACGAAGACGGTCCTGCGGCGCAAGGGTCACATGCGTTTCCGTCCCACGGAAGAAGTTGGAGCCGATATAAAGACCCTCGCGAGGAAGATCTAGCGGCGCAGCCGCAGTGGTGTATCTGCCCTGCTTGAGGTTTGGTGATGATTCGATACCCTTCGGTGGGAAGTGGTAGATGGTCGTGAGCTCGCGAAGGTTTAGCGGCATTTCAGCGCTGGGGGCAAAAAGACGGTACGTGAAGTCATGGAAAAGGTCTTTTGCCTGGCGCTTATGAAAACGCTTAAACTGCAGCCTATTCCCTCGTGTATTTTCAAACTGGTTGAAGGAAGATTCCAGGTCATTGAGGATTTGCGTAGCACGCACTTCACTGCGCGAAGACACCACCATGCGAATGTTCGTCGCAATAATAGGCGACGCCATTTTCTTTTCGACGAGCTCGATGACCGTTTGGTCGGCATGGGAACGGTCAAGCTCTTTTGGCTTTACGAAAATCGCTCCGGTCTCTTTTACGAGTTCTCCCGCAAAGGATTCTGGAGTATTGAGCGCCTTATACGTATCTTCCCCGCGACGCAGTGCTTCAAGCACTTTTCTATAGTGGCGAATGTAGCGGTCACCCTTTGGCTGAAATATTATCTGCAGCGCTGCGCCTTCATCTTCTGCACCGATTTTTGCAAACGCGTTGAGAATGGAATTTAAGGGATCATAGTCAAACTCCGTATAGTCCTTCAGCGGCAGCATCTGCTTATGTGCAAGCTTCGCCGTGGTTCCTATAGAAAAGCCTTCTGGCACAAAGGCATTGTAGTCATTAGGCTGAGGCGTGAGGTGCGCGTGTGGAAAAATGGAAAGGATTGATTTTTCAAAAAGATCGCGACGGCCATTTGGCACGGCAGCATAGAAAAAGAGTGCTGAACGGTCCACAGGCACTGCGAGCTCGAGTGAAAAGTATGGCGGCTCGCCCGCATAGGCTTCCGCAACGGAAAGCATGCTCGCATAAAACTGCTCCATGGAGGAGATGAGCTCCTTAAGCACCTTTTGCTTCCCCTCTTCAGTTTGTTCCTTTTCAGGCAAAGCTATTTCATAGAGTGTAAAGTGAAGTGACTTCCACTCGGGCTGGCTGTCGCGCATCCCGTTTGGCTGCATGCCTGCCAGGATGTACTGCACGAGAAAACGGTGGAAGTCGTCCTCAAGGTGCGGGCTATTGAGGTGGTCGAGCACGGCATAGGCATTGCGAATACCCTTTTCTTCCATGATATTCCGCAGTTCTTCCATGGTCTCGTCGTCCTGCTCTGGATCGAGCTCGAGTGCGAGCTCCTGCGCCTCAGTGGGAGAAATCCTATACTCAGGCGCCATGACGGCATGACCCTCTTCGCGATGATGCAAAAGGCGCTCATGCGCTACGAGTGCCTGCGGCTGCTCCTGCTTTAGTTCGCGAAGCTCTGCTTCTTTTGCTTCGACTTGCGCGCGTAAATAGGCAAGCTCTTCTTCCGGCGAAGAGATGGGTGCGGGTGCAACGGTATTTAGTGCACTTCTATTTTCAAAAGAACCTACAGGAGGCATGCCCTAAGTATAACGCATACCACAAGTGTTTTTGTATGGACTGCGGAAAATTATGCGGCGAGCTGGAAGAGCGCGTTGATGAGCGAAAGGATAATTGAGAAGAAAAAGGCAGCCCAAAAGCCGGTGACGCCAAAGCCAGGAACTAACACACCAAGAAGCATAATAATGAGGGCGTTAATGATGAGCCAGGAAATACCAAGGGTAAGGATGTTTATAGGAAGAGTTAATATTTTAATAACTGGCTTAATGAACACGTTAATGAGGCCGAGCACAACGGCAAGGACGATTGCGCCAACGAGCGTCACATGCACCCCCGGTACTAAATAGGCAGCGATGAGTATGGCGATAACGAGCACGATCCAGTGGGTAAAGGTCATAGGATAAAAGTTATAAGAGACAGGTGGCTAATAAATTAATGATATAGGAAAAACGATACCGCGAGAACCCCATACGCGGCGATAAGCTGCACACCCTCAAGCCAGTTGGTTTCCCCGTCATCGATCACGGCATTCGTTACAAAAATAGCAGAAATGAAGGCGACGAGCTCAAAGATATTGAAGACCAGGTTCATTGGATGTCCAAGAAAAAGACTTAGGATGCAAAGCACCGGCGCGACAAACATAACAATCTGTGTAGCAGAGCCCACCGTAATGCCGAGAGCTAGATCCATATGGTCTTTCATGGCAGCTCGAATGGCAGAAGTGTGCTCGGCTGCGTTACCTACTATTGCCACAATGACGATACCAATAAAAAGCTGCGACCAACCAAATGCGGTGACCACGCCTGTAATGGAGTTAACAAAGGCATCGCTTACGAATGAAATAGCCACCGTCGCTGCGGCCAGAACCAGAATACTGCGCCACACGCTCCAAGAAGCTTCATCCTGCTCCTCTGCTGCATAGAGGTGCTTGTGCGTACGAAGCATGAAGAAAAGTTGGGCTAAATATGCTGCAATCATGAAAACAGAAACGATCACGGAGAGCCCTTCGATGTGCACGGCATTCGCTGAGGTGCTGTAGAAAATAGCGGGGATTACGAGCGAAAGACTTGCTAGGAGGAGCATAGATGCGCCTGCTTTTGCTGCAGTGGGGTTAAACTTTTGACGCTCTCGCTTTAGGCCGCCAAGAAAGATGGCCGTCCCAAGAACAAGCAATACATTCCCAAGGACCGAACCAATGATGGTAGCTTTCACCACATCGAGAAGCCCTGCATGCAAGGCAAAGATACTCACGATGAGCTCGGTGGCGTTGCCAAAAGTGGCATTCAGGAATCCTCCAATGCCAGCATTAGTATGTGCAGCTAGTTCCTGGGTTGCGTCACCGATGTACTTTGCAAGCGGAATTATCGCGAGTGCTGAAAGAAAGAAGATAACTGCTGCAGATAGGTGGAGGTGCGCCGCGAGCAACGCGAGCGGCGTGAAGAGCAGTAGCGCGAGAAAACCGTATTTCACCTAGCAAGTATAGCATCGCACCAGTTCTGCAATGAAAGCACGCAGATTATTGAACCAGTCCCAGCGATTAGTGGCTTTGCGCAACAAGAAAATGCGCCGTTCCCGAAGAACCAGCCCCGTCAACCGAGAGCAGCACGATACGTGAATGGCCAAACGTCATAATATTTCCTGGGATTAGCTCTGTGGTGGAAGTAGAGCGTCCGCTATTGAGTGTAGTAACAAGACGCGTCGTATTTGGGCCATAGCATCCGACAAAAAGCGTACAGCTTTGGTTAGTAAGGAGTTGGGTAGGATGGAGCGAAAGTCCATTCGTAAGAGAGGTACTGCCTCCAAAAGGAGTCGCAAATTCAACCATATCACTTGGAAGCGTAGAGAGCGTCTGAAGGTTTTGTACTACAACTGCTTGCGCATCGTGTCCGCCAACCACGTGCACGGGCGTACCACTTGGCACCGGCGACACGTCAGTGCCCCAGCTTGAGTCATTATTGTTATCAGGAGCACACGGATACTCACCCGCAGACACTTGGCAAAGTGGCTCACCAGGGCGCGCAAAGATTAGCTCCTTTACCGCGAGATCATTGTCACCTGTTTTATAGAGAAGGTAGGGCGTTCCAGGATTGCCACTGGAGAGATCAATAAACACAACACCGTCAGTTTCAAAATCGGGCAACGCAATTCCTTGGTTTGCAGGTGTGGTGGTGGTTGCAGTACCGAACTGCGCAGTTGAAAGCGAGAAAGAAGGAGGCAGGCCGTCATTAGTGAAGCCAAGCGTAGGAATAACTCCCGCAAAAACGGGATGCACTGAAAAAAGCCACACAATGGCTGCAATAATGAGGAAAAAGGCCACAATATAGCCTCCTAGTTTGGCAAGGATTTCTGCGCTAGTCATACAGAGCACTATACCATATATTGATTATTTTGCAAGTCCCTTAATGACCGCGCGAGCGAGCTTAAGCTCGTCATACGTATAGCGCTCGCCAAGCGTGGCGTACACTGGCGCCAGGCGTTCATAGCCAGCATCATCAAAAGCCTCCTTAATTTCCGGGATGCTTTTCTTAAAGGTGGTCGGCACCAGGCTTTGCAGTTCTTTTTCAGAGATTTGCCCTGAGGCTGCAAGCTTTTCCACATGGTCACAGATAGTACCAAAGGTGAGCGAGCGCGCAGAAGCTATTTCAGAAACCGTCTTCCCTTCCTTAATCTGCGCAAGAGTCTCTTGGTAGGTATTTTGTTTTGGCGGCTTTGGCTTTCGCACACGCTTTCCTCCTTCTTGCCCTTCTGCAAGCGGTTCCAGCTCGCTTTCGTCAACCGTTACTGTGCCTCCAGCTGCCTTAATAAAGTTTTCCTGCATTGGTATGATTTCACCCGAGTCTTCAAGCTCGCCGAATGCTTCCTCTGCCGCTTCGGAAGAGTTTTGAAATTCAGCATCCTTTTTAGAAACGAAAGGATGTATCGCGAGCGCTTGCGCGCTCCATCCTAATAGATGCAAGCCTTCAAGTGAGCGCACGCGGGAAAGCGCCACATAGCCTTGCCCATATTCAAATGCACGAGAAAGGTCCATTGCCGCAGCATCGAGACTTTGTCCTTGGCTCTTGTGGATCGTAATAGCCCAGGCAAGTCGCAGCGGAATCTGCTCGATCTTTGCACGAATGCGCCCTTCCTCTTCCACGACCCATTCAGCAGGTGCCATGGTGATGATGCGGCCGTCATACGTTTCTATTTTTGGGTAGCCTTCATCCTGGTCAAAGCCCACCACCTTGCCCAGCGTTCCGTTTGCATACCCCTGCGCGGCATTGTTTTTCGTACACATCACTACCGCTCCCTCTTTAAGCACGAGCTTTTCCGGCGAAAGACAACCGCGCTTAAGACCTTCCACGAGCGCAGCGGACCCACTCGATTCCATGCTAAAAACAGAGGCCTTTCCCGGCAAAAGCGCGAGCTGTTCGGCGTTTAGTTTGTCGACATCGGCGTTGTGGGTATAAAGGCGCGGCACCTCCCCTTCTTCTGGCTCCTTAAACCGCTCCCGCAAAAGCTCGCTTTCATCTTCAGCAAAGCTTCCGGAACGAATTGAAGAAAGGAGCGAGAGAAAGGTGTCGTCTTCCTGGCGATGCTGCTCGGTGAGATAGCAGGTGAGGACGTTCAGGTCATTCCAAGCTTGGGACTGAAAGGCAAACGGCACGCGCTCAGTACCGCGCGAAATAGGCGGAAGCTGAAAAAAGTCACCAACAAGGACCACCTGCATTCCCCCAAAAGACATGTCATTGCCTCGAATCTGCCGGCAGACCCTATCAACAGCATCGAGAACCGTTCCTGAAAGCATGGAGATTTCATCAATAATGAGCACTTTGGTCTTTTGTATTCGCTTTGCTACGTGCTCCTTGCCGGCGATGCGGTCCAGCTCGTAGGGCGTAAAGTGCTGGGTTATGCCAATGCCGCTCCACGCATGGATAGTTTGGCCATGGATATGCGTCGCGGCTACACCGGTGGAAGCCGTAATAGCTGGCTCGATATCATGCAGACGAAGCCAGTCAATGTACTCCTTAATGGTATACGTTTTACCGCTGCCGGGACTTCCCGTCAGGAACACATTGGCGCCAGTTTTGAGAATAGTGAGCGCCGTTTCTTGGGTCATTCGCCTATAGTATCAGGAATGTCGGTAGATGCAGAGGAGCTTGCCGAGTCATTATGCGAAATGGTATCACCGCCTGCCTTTTGCAGAAGTATGTGAATAGGAGCGCCCCGCTCAATATGACCTGGAGCGCTGCTTGAGCCTGTTGACCCTTCATCAGAATTGGTAATACCTACGCGAAGATTGCTTGCGTCCGTGGTACTTGCCGAGCCAGCGGTAGAACTGCTTGCTGTCGCACGGATAGCGGCAGCAGCACGCTTAAGCAAGGCGGGATTTTGGTTGAGCATAACCGCCAGAGCTTCTTCGTCCTGCTGAAGCTGGCCTTGAATAGCGACTGAAGAAGAAGCGGCAATGGTAACTTCATCGGTCGAACTTGCGGAGCCATGGCCATTTTCATCAGCATGCGCATTGAGGGCAAGTGAAGGCAATGGGGGCACAGAGGTGCTTCCTGCCACGCTGGCACGGTCTTCCTGCACCTTGGTGAGCAGGGCAAAGACCGATTCAGTGGTCGTGGCATCGCCCTGCGCCGCAAGCTGTGGCGTGATCAGGCTGAGAAATTCTGCATGGGCCGTAAGATTAGCTTCGAGCCCATTGCGAAGGACTACCGCATCCTTGCTATCACCCGAGGCGGAAAGCGAATCAGCTGCGGCCTCTGCTTTCGCTACGTGCTTATCAGCCTCTCCCGCCAAATAAGCCTGCGTGGAAGTAGAAAGCGTTCCTTGTGTCGCAAGGGCAACGGCCTCAGAAAGTCGGCGAGAAGCAAGCTCCGTTTGCCACTGGGCCTGAGCCACTGGCGTAAACTGAAGGGCGCCCTGGAGTGGCTCAACCAAAGAAACCTTCACAGGGTACAGCGCGTCCCCGGGAAGCGAAGTCTGGGAAGCAAAGCTTGCTCCGGTAGTTCCTATAAGTAGCAAGAGGACAAAGGCTGCACCAGTCGCAATGCGCGGATAGGTTGCAAGGTATGAGCGAACTGTAGAAAAAGAAAATATAGTAAAAGGTGAAAGCACGCTTCCTGCCTGGGCTGCAGCAGGCTCGTGTAGGGCTGCGTAGACGCTGAGGCGTGAGCGCATTGAAGATGTTTCGCTTTCAGAAAGCCCTACCTGCTGCAGGCGCGCGAGCATAGTCTCGACAAACGATTCCGAGAGTGAAGAGTTACTATTCTTTTTTGGTGTTTTGTCGCTCATGGTGTTTCGTTGGTGCGAAGCTGTTCTTGGAGTTTTTTGACGGCCCGGTGGATACGCACCGAGACCACATTCGCTGACTCATTCAGGAGCTTCGCAATTTCCTGAGGCCCGTACCCTTCTACATACCGCAAGAGGAGGACCTCCTGATCCCCCTCTTCAAGGGTGCGGATGAGGGAAAGAATTTCTTGCGTGCTGGCATGGTCGGTTATTTCAGAGGCTCCGCTCCCCTCAAAATCTATTCCGGTATCCCGTATTGTATCAAGAGATGCGTCTTTCCTCTTGCGATACCAATCAATAACTAAGTTTCGTGCAATCGTGTAGAGGTAGGCACGGTCATTCTTGAGTTTCTGTTCCGATGAATCTTCACCCGTTCGTAGTGTCTGCCAGAAGCGCATAAAGGTTTCTTGGGTAAGATCCTGTGCAACGTCCCGATTGCTTACCTTGAAAAGGCAAAAGCGAAAGATAGCGTCGTGGTAGGTATCGAAGGCGTTCAGGAATTCGCTTTGTAAAGCATCGTGTTGCATGAATGATGACGTACCAAGACCCGCTTTCTTACGAAAATAGGTGCCCGATATTTCACTATTGTACCGCATAAGCGCAAACACAGCAGCAAAACAGTACGCCTGCGCGTACTGTTTTGCTAAATTTCAAACTGCTAGCCGAAGAGGCTTTCTTGAGCCATCATTCTCCTATGCATGCGCACCGAGAATAAAGAACCCAAGGATGCTGGCAATAATTAGTGCCGGCAGAGCAATCATGAGATCGTACTTAACATCAGTGAGCATACGGAGTCTGATTAGGCTGTTAATACTCTCTAAGACGAGAGTGTACGGTCATTCTTACAGAACCTACATGAATGATTTATGAGGTAAGGAATTTGAAACTCTGCATCATTCTTTCAAACACTGCAGTAACTTTATTCTGGTCAAACGCCTTGATGCCCATGCTTGCAGGATAATTACCAAGCTGTGAGGAATGGATAGTGTATTCGATTGCGTAGCATTGGTTATTGCGCACCGTGCGGTAGCTCGTGGTTTGGTAAAGGTTTCCGGCACCCGCGTCAGAGGCCACAAACTTTGCATAGGTTACGCCATTGATCGTGACGTTCTGCTTCTGCGAGCCGTTATTTCCAATGTTCCAGGTGAGGCACTCTGCCACTGCAGAAGGATCGGCGCTCGTGCCGACGGTGAATGTAGCGTCGTCGAAATTAGTTCCTGACTCAAAACTCTTTGGTAGCGTTCCCTTTGCAAGCAGCATACCGCTTGTCGTAGCATTTACCATCCAGTCAGTGGTATAGCCTGCTTCCCCGCCCGAAATGGTTACTGTAGAAGGATAGTTGAAAGTAAAGGTCTTTCCCTGATCGGTGAAAGAGTTCATACCTTGTGCGGTCGTGCTTGTGGTAGATGGAGCGGATGCGTTTGCCACACAGTCGGCATAGGTAGTAAGACCGTTTTCTATAAGCATTGCGTTGTCACCCTTGCTTACAAATGCAACATCTTGCCCTATTGCTACATTCTTTTCATAGCGGATGCCTGAACCGGACTGTACTTGCGGAAGAGTAAATGAGCGGCCATCAGAAAGTACAAGCGCCACTGATCCTGGCTGCGTAGCACTCAATGCCGAAGGAGCCGTAGACGTGGATGCTACGGTATATGTTGCGGTTATTGAGCTTCCTCCTTGGCAAAGGTAGGTTACGTTTGTTTGAGATGAAGCGGTGGACACAGATGGTGCGGCTGCTTTTGGTGCAAAGAGTACATAGGCTCCGCCTGCTATCACGAGCAGAAGTACAACAATGCCAAGCGCGAGATGTGGGGTCGATTTCATAAAGTTTTATAAGGTTGGTTTATATAGTGATATAGTACGCCTCTTTAAAGACGCGGCAATGCAGCTTTTCTTACAACACTTGCTTTTCTCTTAGTGCGCTAAGCCTAAGTACGGGATTTTCAGAGTCTTATGCTTCTTCTCGATACCAACTGAGAATTCCGCGTTCTTTTTTACTTCTACTTTTCTCTGATGTTGGCTCGGTGCCTCTGTATGCAGCACGGCAGCCAGACTGGAAGCCAGGAACATCGTGTGCTTCCCATACCGTGTATTTAATTGGTCGAGTACACGAAATGCCTGGGAGCGTTTGCCGAGCGCCTCACGCTCCCCAAACAAGTCGGGCATATATTCTTCGTGCGCCTTAAGCGAGCGAATGGTAATGCCCGTTGCGCGGTATAAGATGCCCGGCGCATACACATCATCAAACCGCTCCATAATAAGCCGCATGATCTCGCTCGGGTTTGCAATAGGCACGGTGAGCTCCATTGAGACGGCATGGTAGGTGAAGTCCTGGGTCTTCAGGTAGAAGGTCAGGCCTTGCGCTTCCAGGCCTTGCTTCCGCGCTTTCTCACAGGCACGCTCGACATTCTTTGAAAGCTGCGAAAGAATGAACCATTTGTTTTTTGATGCTGGCTTGAAGGTACGTGTGGTCATGATAGAGCCTGCCTGGTGACGGTCTTCCACCATAAGCGGCTTCACGGAGTAGCCATTCAGCTCCAGCCATATGTCCCTATAGGCTTTGCCGAAGCGGTGTGAGGTGAGCCACGCGTCAGTTTGCTGCGCAAATTTCCAGGCCGTTTTGGCGCCAGCATTGGTGAGATGCGTTCCGGAAGCACCACCAAGGCCCCACACGGAATGAATAGGAAGCGTCTCCAGAAATTCTTGGATCTTGCTCATAGGAATGCTCGTAAATCCAGCCGGCTTATGAGCTTTGGAGGCAACCTTTGCAAGGGTCTTACTGGGAGCGAGACCGACGCCAAACGTTATACCGAGCGAGTCTTCGAGCTCCTTCTTAATGCGCAGCGCAATTTCTTCGTAGGAAATACCGAGCTGCGCATCGAGGCCGGTAATATCGGCAAAACATTCATCAATGCTATATTCCTCCACTATTGGCGTATAGGAGCGCACGATTGAATACATGCGGTTTGCATAAATTGCATACGAAACATAATTTGAAGGCACAATGATTGCTTCAGGACACAGTGCCTTTATCTGTCCCAAGGTCATGCCCCGATAGAGACCAAGCCGTTTTGCCTCATAGGAAAGCGCCGTTGCGGCACCGCGCTCACCGCCGGTGATGACCGGCTTACCGCGCAAACGATAATCCATTACCTGTTCGACCGAAGCGAAGAAGGAGTCCCCGTCGAAGTGCAGTATTGCTTTGGGAAATTCGGCCTTCATATACTGTGCTCTCTTGCTGTTTCATTTCCTCCACCTTTATCTGCTCACTCAATACTTCCTAAACGTAGCGGTGACCACACCCACAATTTCTCCCTGCATTGGGTGAATGTCGGGATAGCGTTTGTTTGCGGCTTCGAGATAGTACTGGGTACCGTGCTTGCGCAGGAACTTCAGCGTGTAACCGTCTTCCGTAAGTGCCACCACCATGTCTCCAGGCTTCGCTTCCTTTGCACGCTCAAAAATAACCATGTCCCCCTCCTGTACTCCCGCGTCAATCATGGAGTCTCCTTCCACCTTCAACAGATAGCTCCTATTAGGATGCGGAATCAGGTATTCCCCGACCGACATAAGGTCTGCCATTTCATCTTCTGCAGGTGCGGCAAAGCCGGCACGAATATGCCCTACCATCGGAAGCTCGTGCAGCTTACCGGTAGGTGAAAGCCTTCCCTTCTCATCTTTCTCTATCACCCCTTCCTTAACGAGCTGGTTCACCGCAAAGAACGCAGAACTGCGCGACGAAAGGCCGCAGATCTCCATCACTTCGGTGATAGTCGGCATCCGCGAATGCTTGCGGTAAAACTTGAGGATCGTGTCCCTGTGCTTGCTCACCTTTTCAGTATACTCGAACATTTGTTCGAGCGTCAATCTGAATGGGTGTGGATATTAAAATCCCGGATAGTCCTGGATTTTCACTGCCTCAGCAGGCACCGAAAGCTGCCTCGCAATCTTCTTATACTCCTTCGTATTTTGCGTCGGACCAGCCATAAGCCAAACTCGGGAAGCGTAATCTGGAATGTTTTTCTTAATGAGGGGTGGAGTTATCGCGCCCGAAAGCCCTTCCCACTTCCCGGCAAGCTCGATGAAATCAAGTGGTACGTACAAAATTTTCAAGCCAATGCGCGCTGCAAAGGCATCGAGCTCTTCTTTATAAATAAAATCGAGCGGTGAGGTAGCTGAATAGAGCAAGACCATATCCCGACGCTCATTGTTATGGGCAAGCTGCCTGAAGTAAGACATAAAGGAAGCAATGCCGATACCAGAGGCAAGACATAGCACCTTTTGGTTTGGGTCCTGGGGGAACAAAGCACTACCAAGAGGTCCCGTCGCAGAAAGTGAGAGTTTTTTCAGAGAGACATCTTTCTCAAGCAATGAAAGCTGCAAGGTGTGAAGCGTTTCCTTAAAGGAACTGCATTCAACCGGGATAGTCGTGCAGAACATGAGGTAATGGTCTTCAGGTGCAGAGGTCAACACGAAGGTACGGCGAATGCCGCGGTAGTCTGCTTTTTTGTGCGGAAGGGTTATTTCAATGGACTGGCCAGGTGCAAACGCAAGGGGTTTCGCATCAAGGACGGTAGGAAGAGACGGACCCGTTTGAAAGGTTGAAAGAACGGAGGGCACCAAGGCAAACTCAAATGTATCTCGAGAAAAGCGTTTTGCCTTTTGCAAGGAAAGATCAAGACGGTTCCGTACGCGCGTGACCGCGTCTGCACTAAAGGCCCAAATATTTCCTCCCACAAGCGCAAGCTGGGGCGAGCCCGTAATTCCCCACCACGAAAACGTAAGAGGGTATAACGCACCGACAACCGCACCATATAAGGCGCGGACGCCCGTGTACGGGGTTTTAGGCATGCTGTGGGGATCAGAGAGCATGAGCAGTCCTACAAAAAGAAACGGCGTGGCAGTGATGAGATGAATATATACAGCAGAAAATGTCTGCCCTGCTAAGAACGCTTGCCCGCCAAGCACCAGTGCTACGGCAGCAGTAAACGGCCATACCACATCGGCACTATGCATTTTTCGTACCACCAAAATTCCAAAGAGAAGGACGAAAGGAAAAAGCACGAGTGTTCCCACCCACCACGTCACTATTGCAGGGACGGCTATGGAAATAATAAGGAGGGAAAAAGCAGAAGGATTACACACATGGAGCTTACGGGTTGAAAAAAGATATTTGGAAAGCATGGCAACTGAAGCGGCAAGCATGAGTATTAATGCATCGCTAGCACTTTGAGGAGCGGAAAGTGCAAAGTACAGCATGAGCGCTGTGATACGGGTTGATTCCCGTGAGGATACGGCGCCGGTAATGAGGGCACACGCTGCATTGGTTGCTGCAGTAACACCGAGCAAGAGCGCGAGCGAAAAGAAAAGCTGTACTGGCGTGTAGGGCAACCAGCGCAGTGTTGCTTCTAGAAAACTTATACCGACCAGTACCCACAACCCACGCAACACGAAGCTATACATTGTATGCTGGTTGAGAAGACGGTCGACGGCATTCATGTGTAGTATAATACTCTACAATTCCCCTATGGAGCCTACACCGCAACCAAGCCTGCCTACAACCGACGCACGCCTTACCGCACTTGAAGAAAAAGTGGATAAGATTTTTACCTCCGTTGAAAAGACCCGCAAATATTTTTTATGGACGATGATCATTTCAGTTGTGCTCTTTGTACTTCCGCTTATTGGTATAGTGTTTGCCCTCCCTATGTTTCTGAATAATTATTTGGGCCCGATTCAAAGTCTTACGCAATAGCCTAGGAAGGAAAATGGTTGCGTAAGCAAAAAAGAATCCCGCAGCACGTGTGCTGCGGGATTCTTTTTTCAGAAAATCTTGATTAATGCCAGCTGTTCCAGTAGGTGTACGGCTGATTGTTATACCAATAGTTTGTATTATTTCCACTCACAAAGACCGTATAGGTCTGGTAGCTTGTTGCGCCATTGGTTGTAATCGTTATGCGAACCGTATAGGTACCCGGCGTCATATACGCATGAGTAAAGGTGTACGTTTGATTTGAACCATATGAATTCTGGCTGTTCGTAACCGTACCGTCGCCCCAATTCGTCGTCAGCACTGAAGGATAGTTGTAATAATTTGAAGAATTGCCGTAGGTGGAGATAGTCCATGTATTTGTCTGCCCTACCGCAACATTTGAGGGGCCTGAGATAGAAGAAAGGGTTGGTGCAATGTACGGCTGACCATTGTAGTAGCCGTTATTGTATCCGTTGTTGTAATCATAATTTCCATTCCATCCGTAGCCGTTTGCGTTACCAAGGGTAAACGAAAGCGTATTGCTGGTCTGTCCCTGTGCGTTCGTAATGTGCACGCCATAGGTTCCCCAGTTGTAGCCAGCAGGAACGGTAAAGGTAAGGGTGCTGCCATTAGAAACAGCATTTGAAACTACGCTGTTACCAAAGTAGACCGTATTTCCCGATGCGCTAAAGCCATAGCCTGAGACGGTAAGCGTTACGGTGTTGTAGTCGTAAGAAGCAGAGATAGCGCGGATGTTGACCCCGTAGCCATTGCAGTAGTTTCCATACGAACCGTTGTAGTAGCCATTGTTCCAGTTGCAAACTGCAGGAGTAGGAGCAATGTACTGATTTGGTGCCACATACGGCTGAGCGATAACACCTGCGTTTGAACAAACATAGGTGCTGTTATAGACCGTACCGGTCCAGTAACAGTTGCTACCGCTAGAGTAATTTGTTACTGGGTACGAAACGCCGTAGCCGTTAATGCCTGAAGCGCAGCTTTGCTGATTGATAAGTGAAATAGTCTGTGGATTGAGCGTTCCGGTTACCACAAGACCATAGGCACGCTGGAAGTTAATGACTGCCCCAAGAGTACCGTTATCATAGGTTCCTGACACTCCCGAAAGGTATCCTGCCTGGTTAAGGAAGATTTGGAGCTCAGAGACTTGGCCATTAGTCTGGCCGTCGGTTGAACCAAGACCTTCGTAATTAGTAAGAGCGAGACAGCTTGGATATGCGTTATAGCTGTAATTACCATAATATGGTTGAGCGAGAGAAACCGCAGGCGCTACAAGCGCAATAACGGTCAATGTGGCTGCAAAACCTCCCAAAACAGGCTTACCGAGTGTGGAAAATAAGGTCTTTTTCATATATATCAGGATTATGCCGTGATAGTATGCCACATTCTATAATTTTGCAACTAAAGGTTCGGTTAAGAAAAACCGCGCCAAAGGCGCGGTTTTTCTTACAAAGTAAGTGCTTACTCAGTATGCATGAGCATACCTCCGCCTCCGCCACTATCCTGCGAACTAGCTCCGCTTGAAGAGTGCGGTGCACCAAAGCCATGGCCATGTGGAGAAGAAGATGTAGCCTGACTATTCCCGCCCATTTTTATTTCAGGACGCCCCATAGGCATTGCTGATGGCAATCCTTCTACAATAGTTTTTGCAGTTATTGTAGTACCGTTTATGGAACCAATAACAAGCACACGCTCACCAACGCTAAGAGCGCTCGTGCTAACCGGTGTGGATGATGCATGTTCTGCATTACCTGACTTCACTACTTTTGCAGAGCTTGCATCTACTGAGTACGTAGCGGTCGAGGTAGCATCGTTAGCCTTATGCTCAACAACAGAAAGAGTAACCGTGGTGCCGCTTATAGCAGTAATTGTACCCATAACCACAGGAGCTTCCATATGAGGGCCTTTAGGCGTCGAGGAAGCCATATGGTGTTCGCTTTCAGGCGAAGTGGTTCCCATCATTCCTCCTGATGAATGCATCCCGAAGATTCCTCCGAGAAACATCCCAACCCCTGCTAGTACTCCTGCTAATAATGACATCATAATAAAATACCGACTAATCTAATAATTTACTGTGCCTTGATGTAGAGAATATGATCTCTTCCCGAGTGAGCGTCACCGCCTCCTGCACCTCCTTTAACGGTAGTGGTTGCATGAGTATCAGATCCAGGAGCATGTGCTACTGAGGCAGCCGGAGGTATTGCGGGCGGTGTTGCCGTAGTAACTGAATTCGCTGGCATAGTGTTCGGCGCACCTTGGCTTGGTGGTACTACTGGCTGCGAATGCATGCCAAAGACTCCTCCGAAAAACATTCCAATTCCAGTAATTACGCTAGCTAATAGTGACATCATAAGGACAATCGTAAACGGATAAGTCTCACAGTAAGCGAGTACTTCTAGTATAGCACTGCAAAAGCTGAGTCAAGCCATTTTCTGCTTACCTGTCAATAACTCAGCAAAACTTTAGAACTTCTTTAGGATTACTTGATGGGGCGTTTGCCAGAATGAACATATGGAGAAGGAATATTTAAATGAATCCAGTATTCTATATCCCTCTGATTATCCCGAGCAGCTACGGCAAATTCCGGACATGCCTGAAAAACTTTGGCTTCGCGGTACCATGCCGCCAGAAGCCTTTCGGCTTCTGGCGGTCGTCGGCTCGCGTGCGCTTAGCCGCTATGGTCGTGACATGTGCAGATCTCTCATTGCCGGGCTTTCGGGGTATCCCGTTTCCATAGTGTCTGGATTGGCTATTGGCGCGGACGCATGCGCTCACCAGAACGCTCTAGAAGCAGGTCTTCATACTATTGCCATCCCGGGAAGTGGCCTCGCAGATAGTGTGCTGTATCCGCGCCAAAATAGATTTCTTGCACAGCAGATTCTCGCCCATGGCGGCACACTTCTTTCGGAGCACGAGCCTCAGTATAAGCCGCACCCTTTCGACTTCCCTTCCCGCAATAGGATCATGGCAGGCCTTAGCCATGCCGTACTCATTATTGAGGCTGGTAAAAAATCCGGCACTCTTATTACCGCGCGCCTCGCGGTCGACTATAGTCGTGACGTGCTCTGCGTACCTCACCGTATAAGTGACCCGCATAGTTTTGGCGCAAGCCACTACCTGCGCGAGGGTGCAGCCTATGTGCGCGACTCTTTGGATATACTCGAGGCGCTCGGCATATCTCCCCGCAGCGATGATCCGCTCCTCGTGCAAAGTGCGGCAAGTACTGGAGCATCGGCACGCCACGACAAAGCAATCCAAAATCTTTCAAACGAAGAGAGAAAGCTGTATGGACTACTTGAAGCTCCTCGTAGCCGTGATTGGGTTATTCGTGAAAGCAGTCTGCCCGCACAAAAGATACTTGTACTTCTCGTAACTCTTGAATTAAAGGGATTCATTCAGGAAAAGCATGGTGAGTGGATGCGTCTATTATGAGTTTTCCCCTTCCAAACTTGACCTATATAGGTATGGTGCGGTATGAGTTAGTGATAATGCCTACTGCTACTACCCAAAAAATGTCTCATCCTAAAGGGAAAAAACTTCTGATCGTCGAGTCGCCCGCAAAGGCGCGCACGATTCAGCAGTACCTGGGAAGCGAGTATGAAGTGCTCGCATCGGTGGGGCATGTGCGTGATTTGCCGAAGAGCAACAAGGACGCCGTCGACATTGAAGACGGTTTCGTGCCTCGCTATGTCATTTCGCCTGATAAGCGGGAGGTTATCGAGCGCATCAAGCGCGCCTCGGAAACCGCGAGCGAGGTATTCCTAGCGACAGACCCCGACCGTGAAGGCGAGGCTATTGCGTGGCATATAAAGGAAGCGATCGGCCTCAAGCAGCCTAAACGCGTCGTTTTCCATGAGATCACCAAGGCAGCCGTGGAGGAAGCGCTTTCCCATCCGCGTGTTATTGACGAGCACTTACGCAAAGCGCAGGAAGCACGTCGTGTGCTCGACCGCATCGTGGGCTATGACCTTTCCGGACTCATCTGGAAGAAGGTGCGCTACGGGCTTTCTGCCGGTCGCGTGCAGTCTCCAGCTCTGCGCATCCTAGCCGAGCGTGAGCGCGAGATAAAGGCCTTTGTGCCGGAAACATTTTATGTCCTTGATGCGGAGTTTAAGTCTGCTGATCGTGCAAAGTCCATGCAGTTCCCTGCTACGTGTGTCGAGAAGCCTTCTTCAGCAGAAGAGGCTGAACGCATTGTGAAAATAGGGCGCGAAGCCTCATGGGTGGTAGCGGAAGTGACGGAGCGTGCCGAAGAACGTAACCCCCGCCCACCATTCACCACCTCCACACTCCAGCAGGCTGCCTCAACCCGCCTCGGCTTTTCTCCTTCACGCACCATGCGCGCCGCACAAAAGCTCTACGAAGCAGGCCACATCACCTACATGCGAACCGACTCCGTGAACCTCTCGGCAGAAGCCATTACAAAGATGCTCGACATTATTGAAAATAAGTTTGGCAAAGAATATGCTTCACGCCGCGCATACAAAACCAAAAGCAAGAATGCGCAGGAAGCGCACGAGGCAATCCGCCCTACCGACGCTGCAAAGGAGCGTGCCGGCAGCACCCCCGACGAGACCCAGCTCTATGAACTCATTCGCACGCGAGCACTAGCAAGCCAAATGGCTGCAGCAAAGGCACTCGCAACGCGTGTGCGCGCCCAGGCCATGAAAGATGGCACAGATGCCGGTATACCTTTATTTAGTGCAAACGGCTCCCGCATCACCTTCCCGGGCTGGCTTTCCCTTGATACTCGAGCGCGCGGTGAAGATGTGGAGCTGCCAAAGCTTGCAGAAGGTGAAGGTCTTACCCTCATTTCCCTTGGCTCACTAGAAAAGCAAACCGAGCCGCCAAACCGCTATACCGAAGCAGGTCTCGTGAAGGAGCTCGAGAAGCGCGGCATTGGGCGCCCTTCGACCTATGCCTCTATTATGAAAACGATTCAGGACCGTGGCTATGTAGAGAAGACTGGTCGTGCCCTCATGCCAACCGCAACCGGCATGGTGGTTTCTGGATGGCTTGAAGAACACTTTGCCGACTACATTTCTGACGCGTTCACTGCTGAAATGGAAGACGAGCTTGATGAAATCGCCCGTGGCGAACGTGGCTATGAAAAGACCATGCAAGACTTTTATGGTCCCTTTGAAAAGGCAGTGCATGCGAAGGACGCACTTCCAAAGGCAACCTCCCTAGGCGCAGCGCCTGCAGAATTCCCCTGCCCAATCTGTGGCGCTCCGATGGAATTCAAGCTCGGCCGCGGCGGCATTTTCATGAGCTGTACCCGCTACCCAGACTGTCTGGGTGCTCGCCAAGAAGACGGCCTTGAGCTCAAGGCAGATGAGCCACTTGGGCACGACCCAAAGACGGGCGCTCCTATATATGTACGCACCGGCCGCTATGGTCCTTACGTGGAGATGGTCTTGCCTGAGGAAAAACCTGCGGAAACGGCAGAACAGCCAGAAGTCGATACCGAAGTCCCCGAAGCTGAAAAAAAGCCGGCAAAAAAGACTGCGAAAAAAACCGCGGCAAAGACCACAAAGAAAAAAGGTCGTGGGCGCCCGAAAGTAAACGCTAAGCGCGCGAGCGTGCCGCCAGGAACTGACCTCGCTACCATAACCCTCGAGGACGCGCTCAAGTTCCTTTCCCTTCCCCGCGAGCTTGGCATGCACCCCTCCACGGGTCTGCCCGTCATAGCAAACACTGGGCGCTTTGGGCCATATATCATGCACGACGGTGAGTCACGCTCCATAAAAAAGCTTGATCCTTACACCATTACGCTCGATGAAGCGCTTGCGATTATTGCAAAGCCAAAACAGCCGCCACGTGGCGTGGAAATAGTAAAGGAAATTGGAAAGCATCCAAAGACCGGCAAAGCACTTGTACTCTATAAATCAAAGCAAGGCTTCTTCCTTAAGAAAGGACTTCGCCGTATATACCTTCCTGAAAACGTTACCGCTGACGACATCACGCCGCTTGAGGCAGCAGAATATCTGAAGTAATTTGCCGAAAGCAGGGAGTGGAGTATCCTTAGGGTATGACTACCGTCAAGGAGATTCTTGATGCAATGCAGGTGCACACACCTGAGGACGAGGCACTTATTCAAAAAGCCTATGTCTTCGCACAAAAGGCACACGAAAACGTAAAGCGATATTCAGGCGAGCCGTACTTTATCCATCCTGCAGCAGTCGCAAAGCACCTCGCACAGCTCGGCATGGACGCGCCTACCGTCGCGGCAGGTCTTTTGCATGACATCCTCGAGGATTCAGAAGTGAAGTCGGAAGAAATTGAAAAAGAATTTGGTCCCGAAGTGCTCTTTTTGGTGGAAGGAGTGACTAAGCTTGGAAAGCACAAGTATCGTGGCGCAGAGCGCCACGCAGAGTCACTGCGGCGGTTGTTTGTGGCAACCTCGGCAGATGTGCGCGTGCTCATCATCAAACTCACCGACCGATACCACAACATGACCACTATCGAGCATGTGCCGGAACATAAGCGTGCGCGTATAGCGCTCGAGACCCTTGAAATTTATGCACCACTTGCCGACCGCCTGGGTATGGGTCGCCTGAAGAAAGAGCTTGAGGATCTTTCGTTTCCCCAAATTGACCCTGAGGCATACAAGCACGCACTTGAGGTACGTAAGCTAAAAAGTAAGGAAACAGAAGCTGGACTTGCGCGAATTCATAAGGAGTTGCAAAAGGCATTGGTACGAAAAGGAATTAAGGACTTCCGCACGGAGATTCGTATGAAAGGTATCTGGAGCCTGCACCAGAAGCTGAAGCGAAAGGATGATGACATCACCAAGATCCATGACATCGCCGCACTCCGCGTGATCGTACCGAGCATTGATGACTGCTATCGCGCGCTAGGTGTCGTGCACGCGCTCTGGAAGCCCTTGCCAGGAGAGTTTAAGGACTACATCGCCTTCCCAAAGCCAAACGGGTACCGTTCGCTCCACACCACCGTCCTCACTGGCGATGCCGGTGTCGTGGAGATACAGATTCGCACGCCTGACATGCACCAAAATGCGCAGTACGGCATCGCCTCGCACATGTCCTATAAGCAGCTTGGCAAGGAAGCCGGCAAAGGTGCGTTTGAAAAGCTTTCCTTCCCCTGGATTCGGGACCTCGTTCCTGCCCTGCTTCGCATGCCGAAGAAGCCTGTGCCTAATGCTGCCACTGCATCTACTACTGCAACCCCACCGGCGAAGCCGGTCGCGCATCCGAGCATGAAGGCACCAAAGAATCGTCCTGCTCCTTCATGGCTTTCTGAGCTCGCAGAGGCGCATGGCGTCGACGAAGAGTCCGAGGAATTTGTGCAGGGTCTCAAGCAGGACTTCTTTTCCCACCGCATCTTCCTCTTTACGCCGCGCGGAGACGTGATCGACTTACCGATGCATTCAACACCGGTTGATTTTGCCTATGCCATCCACAGCAAGCTTGGCGACCATATGTCCGGCGTGAAGGTTAATGGAAAGCTCGTGTCTTTTGATACGCGTCTGCGCAATGGTGACATTGTGGAGATTATCGAAAAGCCGAGCGCAAAGCCAACCCCGAAATGGCTTGAATACGCGCGCACTTCTATGGCGCGCCGGCATATCCGCAGCTCCCTAGAAGCCGACAAACGCGCAAATCCACCGGCTGCCCCTGAAAACAAAAAGGCGCCGATAAAGCTCGCACATCCGCACAAGTCGCCCCACAGCCGCAAGCACGCGCCACGTCGTGGGTCACATTCGCATTAGACTAAAACTCTACTGCGCTTCTGTAACTTTTGTTCCTAAATACTAAAATTGCGGATGGAGTAGAGGTCTTCTTCTTGTGCCGCAGTCGTTGGCTGAGGAACAGACACTGGCTGAAGGGGTGCTGTGGATGCTTCAGGCGCTACCTGCTCGGCCGCAACTGCTTCTAGTGCAGTAGTATTAGCTGAAGTTTCTTCTGAAGTCTCTGGTACCGTCTCTTGTGGTGATGAAGGTGTCACTTCTTCACTCAGTGAAGTTTCAGGGATCACTGCATCCTCGGGAACTTCCGCATTCGCATTCATGCTCTCGGTCATTTCTTCCGCAGCAACCGCTTCCACCGCTGCCTGCAAAATCTCTTGGCCACGAATAGCCTGCTGGGCAGCAAAGAGAGCAGCGATATTGGAAAGGTCTTCAGGTGAAAAGAATTCAATCAGAAGACGGCCACCCGTCGGACCATTCTGAATGACAACGCGCGTGCCCAGCGTCTCTGTGAGGCTCTTTTCAAGCTCCATCATTTCAGGGGTTTTATCATGTTTGCGGATCTTGTCCTGGGCAAAACGGCGCACGAGCTGCTCCACCATGCGCACTGAGGTCTTTTTAAGCATGATTTCTTTAAACACCGTATTCAACTCTTCTGGCTTATGCGCAAGCATCAACAGAGCACGCGCATGCCCTTCGGAAAGTTCTTTATTTATGACGGCATTTTGCACGTCTTCCGGAAGTGAAAGGAGACGAATAGAGTTACTGACAAATTCCCTGCTTCTGCCAATTTTCTCCGCGATTTCCGCATGGCTCAAGCCAAACTCTTCAGCGAGCTGTGCAAGGGATTTTGCCCTATCGATAGCATTAAGGTCTTCGCGCTGGAGGTTTTCAATGAGCGCGAGCTCAAGCTTCATGTGGTCGGTCTGCTCTCCGACACGGATGACGACGGGCACCTCACGAAGACCGATGAGCTTCGATGCGCGAAGACGGCGCTCACCCGCGATGAGTTCATAATGGCTCTGGAGGCCGCCGTCTTCGCGCTCAACGTCGGTGCGCGTCACCACGAGCGGCTGCAGTACCCCATACTGGCGAATAGATTCCGCAAGTGACTTTAGACGCAGCTCATCAAACTCGCGACGCGGCTGGAATGGGTTTGGCTGGATGCGATCTACCTCAACCCAAAAGACCGAGTCATACTTTGTCGGCTCTGCAAAACGCGGCTTTTCGCCGCTCGCTGATTCGCGCTGCTGATTTCCCCACGGTCCCATGGATTTATTTTAGCACTACATTGCAGGAGGCGCATAATCAGCGTAGGATTATTGCTAAGCCGGAGTGGCGGAATTGGTTATACGCGCACGACTCAAATTCGTGTCTCGCAAGAGGTGTGGGTTCGATTCCCACCTTCGGCACTATACATAGAATTTCTTTGCATTAAAGCTTCTGAGTTTTACACACCGCTGAATTAGTAGTACTATCCCTGCAATGAATTCCGAAGATGCCCCCAAAAGCTTGGGCCAGAAACAGCACATCGTGCTTGTGGCTGGTCCGACTGCATCAGGAAAATCGAAGGAGGCAATCCGCATTGCCAAGGAGCGAAATGGTGAAGTGATTTCGGTGGATTCGCGCCAAGTGTATCGCGGTCTCGACATCGGTACCGAAAAAACAACGGCCGCAGAGATGGACGGTATTCCCCACCACCTCATAGACATCCGTGAGCCTTCCGAGACCTATAGCGCGGGTGAGTTCGTGCAGGATGCAAAGCGTTTAATTCAGGAAATAGCAGAACGAGGAAAGCTTCCAATTCTTGCTGGCGGCACCCATTTCTATTTTGATGCACTTCTTTTCGGCTTACCTGAAATCCCTCAAGATACCCTTCTGCGCCAGGAGCTTGCATCTAAGTCAGGCGAGGAACTTTTTGCAGAAATACAGGAAAAAGATCCGGAGCGTGCTGCGCAGCTCGACCCAGCAAACCATCGCAGGCTCGTGCGTGCTGTGGAGATTATCCGCACGCGTGGCCGCGTCCCGGCACGCAGGCAGGAACCAAGCGAGTATGAAGTGGAGTGGGTTATCATCAACCCTTCTCGTGAAGAATTGCGGCCGCGCATCGACGCACGCCTTGCCGCTGCCCTCCAAAATGGTCTCATTGAGGAAGTAGAACGAGTGCGCGCACAGGTGGGCGATGAGCGCCTCAACGAGCTCGGACTCGAATACAAAGTCGTCGGCGAATATCTTCGTGGTGAACGAGAGCGTGACTCCCTCCAGAATGCGCTCTCCTCTCGCCTCTGGCACTACGCGCGCCGCCAAAAAGCATGGCTCCGGAAGCTGGAAGCTGCCCATGCAGGATAAATAGCTCTACCGCTCTGCATGATATTATGGAGCAATGAAAAAAGTGGTGGTTAGTATACTAGGTGCTCTTTGTATAATATTGCTCTCGGGAATTATTTTTCTTATATATACTAAAAGACAGGCTCCTGCACCTTCGACAAATACTGATGCTTTTACGAACACCCAGGCATCCCAACATGCGGCGACATTAGATTCGCCAACTGATTTTACTGCTGCCTTTTATGCGTGGTACATTCAAAATAAAAGTGTGAACCCTAATTTTCCGTATATAACAAACACGTCTGACAATCTCGCTCCATCTTTGGCGGGATGGCTAACCCCCCAATTCATTGCAAATTTTTCTACTACTCAGGATTCTATTGATGGAGATCCTATTCTAGAATCTCAAGACTTTGAATCAACATGGGGCAGCTCCCTGCAAATACGTGTTGAAAGCCAAAGTGCATCTCAGGCGGATTTAGTAGTTACATTCCCTTCTGATGAGGCCTATCCTTCTGGGCATCAGCTAAGCGTTTCCCTCTTGAAAATTAATGGAGCCTGGAAAGTGAATGGGACTGGTTTTAATTATTAGTTACCCGGTCTCCAAAAAGTATGATCCGGTTGGTTTGTGCGGTAGCCGGGACCACCCCAAAAATCTTTTTGTTGAAAGTCTGATCTCCACACGCTTCCGTCATACATTGCGATGTGCCCTGCCACAGCTCCAGGACCTGTTTCTCCGGGATATGGCTGTATAACGACGATATCTCCTGCTTGTGGCGAAGCGTCAGAAGCACCCAAAGAACTAAACCCATTTGCGGCAAGTGCACTATTGCATTGGTCTGCATATTCATTAGGAGTACAGTTAAGTTGCACACCTCCTTGCGCTAAACATTGTCTTACTACGTGCAGGCAGCCTTCATGTCCTAGCGAGCCGGTAGCATTGGATTGCTCACATTGCACGGCTGCGCTTACATTTAGATTACTATTTCCAGGTTGTCCAGCTGATCCAGGCACGGTGCTCCCTGCAGGAGGCGTTCCCCCCTTCCCATTCGTCGGTCCGTTAAGCTCGGGAAGTTTGCCAGGAGGGTTTCGTACTGCCAAACAATCAGCCAAACTTCCCTGCGTGTTGGCAAGGATATCATTCCAGGGACCAAACTGTGACCCGGTGGGGTCATAGATAACTTTCATGAGTGAGTCGACGAGGAGAAAGGCAGCAAGCGTAATGAGGAGGCCAAGGA